>NZ_JARFTS010000015.1:0-84511 GCF_029167175.1 Shewanella sp. A32 | reverse complement strand
TCATCCCCGATGCTGATAGTCAGGGTGGCAGGTTTGTCGTCGCCATCGCTATCCGTCAGGGTGTAAGTGAAGACATCGCTGACGCCACCTTGAGAGCCTTCGGCGCGGGCGTAGCTGTAGTTGCCTTCAGCATCAATGGTCAGCGTGCCATACAGGCCGACGATAACAAAGTCACCGTTGGCGTTAGTGGTAGCAGCGTTGCCACTGGTGCTAGTGATAGCGGTCACCGAGGCATTATCGGCACCCACAGTATCGGCGCCGTTGTTGGTGGTGCCGACACCGGTAATGACGTTACCAGTGGCGCTGTTGCCAGCGGCCGCAATGCTGTCAGTGTCGTTCACCGCGGTTGGGACATCATCAACGATGCTGATAGATAAGGTTGTGCCGGAGGTTTTATCGCCATCTGTATCAGTGACGACCACATCAAAGTCGGCAGTGGTGTCATCCCCGCTGGTGTTATCTGGCAGGGTGTAGCTGTAACTGATAGTCCCGGTGCCAGTGTTGGCATCAAAGGCGTAACTGGCTGATAAGCCATCCCCCAAATACTGAGGTGTCGCACCGGCATTGACGGTATAACCGCCCAAGGTAATGCCCTGCAGACCATCATGCGCAGTAAATGTGATAGTGCCTGTGGTGGTATTGCTCCCATCGCCAGCATGAGAGCCTGCGGGTTCGCCGTTACGGGCAGGCAGACCAGCTTCGTAGACGGTGGTGGAATCACCGCCCGCCTGTGGAATATCTACTGTCGGGGTGTCATCACCAATACTGATGGTGAGGGTGGCAGGTTTGCTGTCGCCATCGCCATCGGTCAGGGTGTAAGTGAAGACATCCTCAACACCGCCGGCAGAGCCTTCGGCTCGGGCGTAGTTGTAACTGCCGTCGGCAGCAATGGTCAGGGTGCCATAAGTGCCGGCAATCGACAGAGAGCCGTCTTGGTTAGTGGTGTAACTGGTGTTGGTGCCATGTGCAATGGCCGTAACCGTAGCGTTATCGGCCCCCACGGTGTCGGCACCGTTGTTGGTGGTGCCCACGCCAGTGATGACGTTGCCGTTAATGGGATCAAAGCTACCTGCAGTGACGGTGTCAGTGTCGGAGACGGCAGTAGGCACATCGTCTGCGATATAAATGTCCAGAGAATCAGACTGGCTATTCCCGTCGGTAGCGGTAACTGTTACCGCAAAGCTTTCGGTATAACCGTTGTCGTCAGCGCCTGGGACAGTATTATTATTTACAGAAGTATCAAGCGTATAGCTATAACTAACTTCGCCACCGGTTTTATCGCCTGTGTAATTGGTCAGTACCAATGTGCCGTGTTCGGTTGTAATAGTGACAGGATCACTGCCTAAATTCTGTAACTGATCGAGAGTCAACGTCGCGCCATCGATAGTTAATGTATCAACAGTGCCGGTTGTAGAGAAACTGAACGTTCCATCTTGGGTCAGTAACGCACTATCGGGAGAACTGCCGTCTGCCAGATTTGTTTCAGAAACGGCTTGTTCTACACCATCCAGCCCCATCAAGCTAATAGTGTCATCTACACCACTGATAGTGATAGTTAACGTGCTGGTCAGCGCATCTGTTCCGTCAGTGGCAGTATAGGTAAATACGGTCTCAGCATTTTCGCCATCCGCGAGCGCTTTGGAAGCTTCACCGGTCGCCGCAAAGTTGTAGCTACCATCAGCATTTATTGTCAGCGTGCCATATTCATTTGTCAGCGTTGTTGCGGATCCACTGGTGATTGCCGTCATTGTGCCCGTAGTACCGGGCATAATGCCGGTAACCGTCAGGCTATTTCCATCGACGTCAGTATCATTGCTTAATACACCATTAATAGCGCTCACTGTCAGCGTAGCACTTTCATCGACGGAACCGACATCTGGAGCCAATTCTGGCGCATCATTTACTGGAGTCACAGTTATGGTGAGTGTTGCGGTATCACCAGCGCTGGTTGTGTAGGTAATAACTGGTACGGTGCCGTTCCAATTTGCGTCTGGAGTAAAGGTATAGCTACCGTCGCTATTGAGCGTTAAGGTACCGTTTTCCAGAGCTGCAGTATTACCGGCAGCGTAACTATTTCCTTCGACTACGTAGTCGGTGACGGTAAGGGAACCTCCGGAAATAGTGTCATTGGTCAGCACATTTCCCGTTGCAACGGTATCTTCTTCTATAGTGTTGACATCATCGACAGCGCTGCTGGCCAAATAGGTGGTCAGTGGATCTTGAGTTGTTGTGGTCCCCGCCACGGAGAAGGTCCCGGTGTCATATCCTGAACTGGCGAGAACTTCGCTACCATCACGCGAGACCGCAACATAACCTGAATCGCCACCGCCAGATATTGGGTTACCGGCAGCAGTTTCAGGTAAATTAGCGGTGGGATCTTGTCCTGCAGCGATCAAATCCTGTAATTGCTGAATTTCCGCGTCAGTGGCGGCCGCTTGCCCTTGTTGCTCTGTCGCACCAATCGCGACGTTGCTGCCATCAGCTTGAGCAAGGTTAGCACTGGCATTATTACCAATAATTAACTCGGCACCTTTAGGAATAATTTCGCCTTCCTTCACTAGGTGTTGTACGCCGTCGATAACTACAGCAATTTGACCTTTCAAGTTATTGATTTGACTGTCTTGTTGGGTAATTACGGTATTCATACTATCCACTGCCCCGCTGCAAGCCGTCCGAATGGCCTACTAAAATTGATAATAATTTGTTAGAGATGCCTACTAATTTTAGCGCGTCTTTCACAGTTTTCAGGAAATGTTAGGTTATTAATTACCCGATGTCAATTTATTGACGCATAAAAAAATCATTGTAAAACAGGATGATAAATAAGCTATTGTGTATTTTTTATGAATGTGTAAGGGGACGGTTGGGACTGTAATAAAGTGCTTGTAAATTAGTATGTTAATTAAAGATGTATTGAATTTAGATGTTGTTGTAAATAAAAATGAAGCAATATGAGTAAAAATTCATAAAATAAAGCCGCATATTGTTGCGGCTTTATCGTTATGTTCAGTCGTTAATTTGACGATTAATTTTTGCTGGCTTGCTTGTAGCAGAACAGTGCGTCAGTGTTATTTCCTAATTGCTCTTGGAGAGCCCCCAGTGCTGCCCAGTACTGGGGTTTTGGCAGTAACTTACATAACTGCTGCCATGCCTCTTTGGCCGCAGACAAATCGCGGCACGTCTCATAAATTCTTGCCATACATAACTGATAATCAGCGTGGTTATCTAATTTAGGCGCAAGTTTTTGTAGCAATGACAAAGTTTCGGTATCTTCCGCTTGATAGATATCCGCAACCGCTTCAAAAATGTCGGCTGAAACATCTTTCTTCAACTGTTTACGTAGCAGCTTTATTGCCGCGTCACGCTGTTCATGTTGCGCTAGCCCGCGCGCATAAGTCGCGATGTTTGCGTCCAGACTTTTTTCTGAACGGCTAAGCCATTGCCAGCACCTATCTAATTCCTCAATACTGGTATTGGCTGCTTGCTGCAGCAGTTCCTGATCCACCTTAACCGATAACGCCTCCCACGCCTCATCAGTTAATACTTTGCGCTTGGCTAAGGCGGGAAGTAACAACTTAAGTGCTTGCCAGTCTTGTTGCCGTTGATAAAGATCCGCTGCCAGTTTGATGACGGGAATTTTGCTTTTACTGTTGGGCTTCAGAGTATCAAGCAGCGCGCGAGCTTCTACAACTTCTCCCTGCTGCAATAAATAACGGATGCGGGTAGTTGTGACAGCCGCAAACGCGATGGGAAGTTCGGCGGCTTTATCAAGGTAGTTATCTCGTGCCTCAACTTTTAGCTGATGTTGTGCTGCTCTTGCCGCTGCCAAATAGTTCAATGCCGGAATTTCACCTTGCTCTGCACCTTTGCGCATCGCTCGCTCTGCCGCAGGCCAGTCCTCTTCAGCTAAGGCGAGTGCTCCGACTAGCGTGTGTTTGCGCGCAGCATTACGGCGCCAGCGTTGCGGTAGATAACGACTACTAAGGATAAGATGCAACAGTCCGACCAATAGCCATTCTAGTAGTTGTAACAACCCGTAGAATACCACCAAGGCAATGACTGCAAATGTCACGGTTGTCTCGAGCTGCCAGTCGAGAAATGCCACATATACGTAACCACTTTTACCCACTATGAAGGGGCTAAGACAGAGTCCTGCCAGAATGATAAGCAGGTAAACCAGCGCTCTGATCATTGTTCAGCCTCCGTAGCAGGCACCAACTTGCCATAAGTGACCAGTTGCTTCAGTTGGGCACTGCACTGAAATTGCTGCACATTGATAGGGTCCAGTGTCAGGTTTACCAATGCCTGTAATGCTTGTAGCACTTCCTGCGTATGTTCATCTTCCAGGTCGTAATATTGCTGGATCCATTTGCGCGCCATGGTGATTGATTGACGATAATTGAGCGCGTTGTATTGGTATAACGCCAATTGCGCTTGTAGCAATTTATTGCGGATATTTTCTTCTAGATACCATTCCTGCTTCGGCGATAATAATGGCGTGATGTCGGTGTTAATTTTGCGGATGGTAAAGAAATCTTCAGTCAATGCCTTCCAGGTTTTTGCCAGGTTGGACTTCCAGTCGGAGACAGAATCGGACATCTGCTGGCTATTTTCATCTGCTGTTTGCTCATGCTGCCCTAATTGGTGCAGCGGCATTTTGTCGAGCTTGCCGATAATGCCGTCTAACGTAAACACAGTGCCGGCAATATCTACGGTCTTGATGTCCTGCACATTGGCAATATCTTGCGCTAATGCCTTTCTCAGCGGCACTAATGACGGTTCTTGCATGGCGGCGATTCGTTCGTCAGCAGCTTGCAATAAGCCGACTGCAGTTTGTGGATCTTTTTCTAACCACAGTTTTCGACCAGCAATTCTCACCAGATATTCAGCTTCGGCTGCTAGCCAGTGATTAGGGTGGCGCTGGGCTAATGTGGCAATTTTGCTCTGCAGTTGCTGGTCACTTTGTTGCAGCGCTTCGATCGTCGTTTGCTGGTTCGCAGATGCTTGCTGGGATTGCTGCAGTTGCTGCGCCAATTGACGGAGTTCATTTTCTGGCGCCTGCAATGCTTGCTGCATTGACGTTGCCATCGAAGAAGTTTGTTGTGACTGTAATTGCAACTGCCAATAAAGATAACCACTACCAACACAAGCTAACACAGCGATGACAAAAGTGATTAGCACGACTAAGCGCAACGCAAGTGAACTTTTAGCTTTGGGGGTTCGTTCGGTAGCGGGCGCCGGGGATATGACTTCTGTCTCGGGCTGTGGCAGATCTGATTCGGCTGACATATTGCGCTCAACCTCTGGCTTTTCGTTGTCCATAAAAACAGTCCTTGAACAATAATGGGGCAGGCGGAGACGCAAATTACAGCGATAATGCGGCTAACATCGCTTGGCTGTTGGCTGCTGTCGCATTTGTAACATGGGATAATCCCGCAGCTGTAGCCTGACGTTCCACCCGGATACTAGGAACTATGATATGACATGCCTGCAACCAAGGAAAATACTCTTTTGGTAACATATTCAACAGATTTGTCAGCACCTCACCACTGGTAAGCAGAATAGTGTCGATGCCGAAATCTTGCCAGGTCTTAACGATTTGTTGTGCGTCGTAGCGAGGACAAATGCGTTGATATACTTCCCAATAACTGAGAATTGCCCCGCGTTGCTGGAGCGTATCGCCCAGAACTTCGCGGCCTCCTTTCCCTCGAATAATCAACACTTGGCGTTGACTCACCTTGTCTGTTTGCAATATGGGAAGTGTCAGCAAGCCTTCCGTTTGCTGTAGATCTTCAGGTGCGGGAATAACTGCAACGTTTAACGTCTTCAGTGCCTGACAAGTTGCGTCACCCACAGCAATGTAATGTTTATTGGTGGGCCAGATACCGGTGACAGATTGGTTGGCGAATTCAACGGCATTGGTGCTGATAAAGATGACAATATCAGCGTCATCCAACAAAGCAGTACCTTGTGGATTATGTATAGGCTCAATGGCCATCAACGGGGTCGTTAATGAGGCAATGCCCCGCTGTTGCAGGGCATCCTCCATTGACTGATTACGTCCTTCAGGACGGGTCAGCAGTACCTTCATGAAACTCGGCTTAATTGTTACCGTATACTGCGTCCAGAATGGTTTTCGCGCCTTTCTCAAGCAACTCTTCTGCCAGCGCATTACCCATCGCAACCGCATCCAGTTTGTGGCCTTTGACTTCACCACGGATCACCTGTGAACCGTCAGGATTACCGACTAAACCGCGCAGTAACATGTCGTCGCCATCAATTTCGGCATAAGCACCAATCGGTACCTGACATCCCCCTTCGAGGCGGGTATTCATTGCGCGTTCTGCCAGCACCCGGTAACGGGTTTCCTTATGTTCTAACGGCGCCAGTAAGGCTTTTACGCGTTGATCATCGGTACGACATTCAATCCCTACCGCACCCTGACCGTTGGCTGGCAGTGAATCTTCTGCTGGAATAAAGCTGGCAATACGTTCTTTAAGCTCAAGGCGGATCAGCCCCGCAGCCGCCAGAATGATGGCATCGTAATCACCGGCATCCAGTTTGCTAAGACGTGTGCCGACGTTACCTCGCAGATCCTTGATCACCAGATCCGGGCGGCGTTCACGCAGTTGGCACTGACGGCGCAGGCTGGACGTTCCCACTACTGCACCCTGTGGCAATTCTTCCAGATGCTTGTATGTGTTAGACACAAACGCATCCCGTGGGTCTTCACGTTTACAGATGACTTCCAGTCCGAGCCCTTCTGGGAACTCAACCGGTACATCTTTCATGGAATGTACGGCAATATCGGCTTGTCCTTCCAGCATGGCAACTTCCAGCTCTTTGACAAACAATCCCTTACCGCCAACTTTAGCCAAAGGAGTATCAAGAATGACATCACCCTTGGTACTCATAGGTAACAACTCAACTACCAGTCCTGGATGGATTTTCTCCAGCTCAGCTTTGACAAACTCAGCCTGCCACATAGCCAGCGGACTTTTACGTGTTGCGATGCGAATACAATTTTCAGACATGCCCGAATTTTTCCGTCACAGAGTTTAAATGCGGCAATGCTAACATTGCCGAAAAAATAATGGCACGCGTCATTGCTCAATCTTTGAAATCAAACCGGTTATTTATCGATTCAATTTGTGATCTCTGTCGCATAGTTTGCGCATTTTGTGAAAAGTGTTAGCATGTTTTCCCATTGTGGAAAGGGATAAATAATGATCCGGATGATCGACTTTACCCAACAAAAAGCCGAGATAGCCGAACGTCTAAACCGAGTCAGATTGGCACGAGCAAAAGCTTTATTTTCGCCGTTGCAGCGACATCTGTTTACACTGATCCCATATCTGGTTCATCACCATCATCAATCCTTGCCGGGTTATAACGGCGAGTCGACTCCTTGCGGCGTGAAAAATTTCGCGCCGGGGCCTCATCATTTTGAAGCGCTGGACATCTTCAAGCTAGAAGCGGTTGATGCGGAACCGCCCGAAGTCCCCTGCCTCGATGGTGTGTATGCCATGGGCAGTACGGCAAGCTTCGGTCAGCATCCTAAAAGCGATGTTGATATCTGGTTAGTCTACGGCGGAGAACTGGATAATGCGGGCATCGGGCGTCTACAACAAAAAAGCCGGATGCTGACCAACTGGTTTGCTGGCTATGGGTTTGAAGTCAATTTTTATCTGGTTCACCAAACACAGTTCAGCCGCGATTATCAAAGCCGTATTCACAATGAATGGGAAATCTTAGGGCATGAACATAGTGGCAGCGCGCAACACTGGTTGCTGTTGGAAGAGTTTTATCGCAGTCATATAAGATTAGCGGGCAAACCGGTGGCCTGGTGGCCGGGGGCACAGGCGGAAGCGGGCTATCTGTTCTTTGGTGATGTGCATAAACTGCCTGCGAATGAATACTTTGGTGCGTCGCTGTGGCAGTTATATAAAGGCTTGGATAAACCTCATAAAGCGTTGTTAAAAGTACTATTACTGGAAGCTTACGCCAGTGATTACCCGCGCAGTCAATTGATCACCGATGCCATTTGGCAGAAGGCGCTCGCGGGAGACTTTTCCATCGACAATGACCCCTATCTGCTGCTTTATGACGTTATTGACGTCTACCTGACTCGTGTTGGCGATACCCGACGACTGGAAATTGCCCGTCGCTGTCTGTATCTGAAATGCGGCATTCGCCTTACAGATCAACAACAACCGCAAGATTGGCGCTATCAGCAATTGCGTAAAATGGTGCTGGACTGGGAGTGGCCTTACAGTTTGGTGGCGACGCTGGATAACTGTGACCACTGGCATAGTGGCGAACTGCAATGGTTTAATGCGCAACTCAACGAATTGATGTTGGTGAGTTATCAAACCTTACTGCGCTTCGCTTCTACCCACAGCCTGAGCGAACACTTCAAGATTGAAGATCTTGGATTGCTCACCCGTAAACTGCACACGTATTTCAGCGAAAATGAGCAGCAGATCCTGCGTCTCAATCCCTTATGGAGTCAGAGTCTCGCCGAAAAGCATTTAACGATAGTGCGCAGCTCTCAGTCGCAGAAGCAGAGTTATCTTTATCGTTTGCCGCCAGAGCCGCGACAATTTTTCGGCGAAGTCGCCATTTATAAAGCGGTAGATACCGCCTCCTTAATCGCCTGGGCCTGCTTAAACGGTATCTGTGATAAACACACGCGCTGGCATGAATATGGTCGCAGCAATTCCCGTGGTCGACGTTTACGAAGGGTTGCTCTGCGATTGTTGCCTCATCTGGAAAATCGCCATTGGCGGGTGTCGAAAATGGATTTGTGTCAGCCCTGGCATTATCGCAAAGTCTTGTTGCTGCTGAATCTGGATTACGATCCAACGGTCGACTGGCCTGGACAAGGGCTGATGCTGGATATCCTGGGGAGTAATCTGTTGTCAGTAGGGCAGCAGCAGGTTTGTCTTTTGGGGAGTATTCACCTGATCAGCTTTAACTCCTGGGGTGAGTGGCATTGCCACAGTTTTCAGGGCGAGCAGGCATTGTTGCAGTTGATCAGCTATGTGGCACCCGGGCTTAAGCGGGGCGGTGAAAAAGTCGAACTGGATGTCGTCAGTGCCTCCAAGAAAGTTCAACCTCAATTGGAACACGGAATTCGTCGTCTGCTAAAACAGATTTACCGACTGATCCGCGATGCGCGGGACTCCAGAACCTTGGTTCAGCCATTACAACTCAGAGAGAAACGTTATGGGTTGTTTTTTGACGCACGCGGGGTGAGTTACCGCGATCTATCAGATGTGAAATCCCTTTATCGACAGATGGCGCGTGGCGAGTTGCAGCAGCCGCCCCAAAATGAATTAAGCAGTAAACGTCAAATCACCGTACCGCAGGTGATCAGGGATTTTGCGGTAAAGGGCATCTTGCAATATTTCCTACAACAACGTGATGGGGTTCTGGATGTATTTGTGATGGATGAACGCAATCAACTCAGCTATTACCTGCAGGCTGGCGCTGATGTTAGCGAGTTGGTGGCGCAACTTACTCGTCACTATGCGTTTGGTGATATTCAGAACTTACGGGACCGCTTTAACTTCCCGCAATTTTTTATGCTGGTGACAGAAGAAAACAAAACGTCGGCGATTCCGTTTGGCTTTGCCTCTGGAACCGGACAGTCAGAATTCTGACCGCCGCAGTTCAGTCTCGGCGGCTTAAAAGGATAATTTCAGACCGCTCTGCTTGGCGATGGCAGCTTGTACGAAAGGTAAGAATTCACCACCATTGCGGCCATCCAACCACTTACCATCGACATAGCCAAAGTGATAACCACCAAAGCGTGTGGCAACCCAAATTTCGTGTAACGGTTCCTGTTTATTGATGACAATCTTTGAGCCGTCAGTAAATTCCAGTTGCAGAACATTGCCAGTCGTATCAATGTCTACATCCGCATCGTCATTATCAATGGCATTTTCTACCGCCGTTTCGATTAAATCGAACATTTCGTCGGCAAGTTGGTGATATTCGCTGTCTGACATGGCCATGCAATTTCTGTCCTTTGCTTTCATTAAGATGAATGCGATTATAAGGCCAATGTAAATCGCCTGCACAGATGTTGATTGAAATGAGATTGCTTATTGCTTGTACCTTAGCCGGCCTGTTGCTGACAGGCTGCGGTCAGAAAGGACCGCTATATAAAAGCCCGGTCAAAGAAACGAACCAGGCACAACCAACTCCGCCAGTAACCCCGCCACAGTCAAAGTGAGGAATCATGGACTATTTTAATTTTCGTGAGAAGCATCTATTTGCTGAGGATTGCGGTGTAGCGGAGCTGGCAAAACAGTATGGTACGCCGTTGTATGTTTATTCCCGTGCGACATTAGAGCGCCATTGGCATGCGTTTGATTCGGCAGTGGCCGAGCATCCGCACATGATCTGTTACGCGGTGAAAGCCAACGCTAACCTGGCGGTGTTGAATCTACTGGCACGTATGGGCAGTGGTTTTGACATCGTGTCTGGTGGTGAGCTGGCGCGCGTTGTCGCTGCCGGTGGCGATCCTGCCAAAGTGGTGTTTTCCGGGGTAGGTAAAACCGCTGCAGAAATGAAGATGGCGCTGGACTTGGGCATCTATTGTTTCAATGTCGAGTCGCTGGCAGAACTGGAACAGCTGAATGATGTAGCCGCAGGCCTCAATACGGTTGCACCGGTTTCTTTGCGTATTAATCCTGACGTAGACGCAGGCACCCATCCCTATATTTCTACCGGACTGAAAGAAAACAAATTCGGCATTGCAATGGTTGATGCTGAAGCGGCCTTTGTGCGGGCGATGGAATTGCCTTATTTGCAAGTCAAAGGGGTGGATTGCCATATCGGTTCGCAGTTAACCGAGCTGCGACCATTTCTGGATGCTATGGATCGTGTGTTGGCACTGATTGACCGCCTGGCCGAAAAAGGTATCGAAATTCATCATCTGGATGTCGGTGGTGGTTTGGGCGTGACGTATGATGCAGAAAATCCACCGATGCCTAACGTGTATGCCAGCGCCTTGCTGGAAAAATTACAGGGCCGCGATTTGCAACTGATATTTGAGCCCGGGCGTGCGATTGCGGCCAATGCTGGCATTTTTGTTACGCAGGTGCTGTATCTGAAGGAAAACTCAGGGAAAAATTTTGCGATTGTCGATGGGGCGATGAATGACCTGATCCGTCCTGCCTTATACGGTGCATGGCAAAAAATTATTCCGGTGCGTCAGTACCGCAGTACCCCAAAAGTTTACGATATCGTAGGTCCAGTATGTGAAACCGGCGATTTCCTGGGTAAATCCAGAGAGTTATCTATTCGGAAAGGGGATTTGCTGGCCGTGCGTTCCAGCGGTGCTTATGGCTTCGTGATGTCTTCCAACTACAACACTCGCCCACGAGTGGCAGAAATCATGGTCGATGGTGATAGCCATTACGTTGTTAGAGAGCGCGAAAATCTGCAGCAACTCTGGCAAGGTGAACACCTGCTGCCGTAAACTAGCCGTAGTGACCTTTTTGCGCCAGTGGCGACAGAGGAGCAAGATTGATTCAGTTCACTAAAATGCACGGTTTGGGCAATGACTTTATGGTCGTTGATGCTGTGACCCAGAACGTATTCTTTTCGCCTGAGCAGATCCGGCGATTGTCTGACCGGAATTTCGGGGTCGGGTTTGACCAACTGTTGCTGGTTGAACCGCCGTATGATCCGGATTTAGATTTCCACTACCGTATTTTTAACGCCGACGGCTCTGAAGTGGAGCAGTGCGGTAATGGCGCTCGCTGTTTCGCGCGATTTGTGCGCAATAAAGGCCTGACCATTAAGCAAAAGATTAAGGTGAGCACCTCCGCGGGCAAAATGACCCTGAGACTGGAACGTGATGGTAACGTGACGGTGAATATGGGGGTGCCGGTTACCGATCCCGGTCGCATTCCTTTTAAGGCCAAAAAAGCTGAAAAGACCTATCTTTTACAGACAGAAAGTCAGACGTTTCTGTGTGGTGCCATCTCGATGGGGAATCCCCACTGTGTGATTGAGGTGGATGATGTCAGCACGACTGATGTGCCACAATTGGGTGCAATGCTGACCAACCATGAACGTTTTCCCAAAGGGGTGAATGTAGGCTTTATGCAGATTGTCAACGAAGGCCATATTAAACTGCGGGTGTATGAACGCGGTGCGGCGGAGACACTGGCTTGTGGTAGTGGCGCCTGTGCTGCCGCTGCTGTGGGGCAACTGCAAGGTAAATTAAATCAGGTAGTACGGGTCGACCTTCCTGGTGGCAGTTTAACCATCAACTGGGAAGGTGAAGGTAAACCTTTATGGATGACAGGACCGGCAGAACACGTGTACGACGGACAAATACAATTATGACCGAAACAGTGGCAACTGAAACCGAAGTGACCGAGCGTATGGATGCGCCGTTTGATGAACAGATTATCCGCGAGTATTTACTGGATAATCCTGATTTCTTCACCCGTTTTCCGGAGCTGCTGCTGGCTATGGTGCTGCCTCATGGCGAAAAAGGCACGATTTCGCTGGTAGAAAAACGTCAGGAGATCCTGCGTCATCGGGTCAATCAGCTGGAAGAAGAGATTACCACGCTGATGTCGATGGCCACGCGCAATGAGCGGATCTATCGGTTTAATACCCAACTGTGTCGTAAATTGCTGGACTGTGAAGATATCGGTGAGTTGCGCCAAGTGCTGACGGCTGAACTGAAAAGTGAGTTTCATTTCAGTCATGTGCGGCTGATCACCGTACATGATATCGATTCTGAGCTTTCCACCATTTGGCATAAACGACTGAAAAAAGGTTACTATTTTGGTCGTCTTACACGTCAGGAATCTCATCGTTTGTTTGGTACGGAAGTTGGCTCCGTTTCGCTTGCACGGTTGTCAGAAGATAACGGTCAGGTAATTTTTGCGATTGCCAGCGAAGACGTGACCCATTTTCACCCAGAGATGGACAGCATGCTGTTGGAGCAGGTCAGGCAGTTACTGGATCATTTGCTACCTAAGCTGTAATCATGACGGCGCTGACTGAATCACACTGGTTATCGCAATTTGAGCGGTTCCTGAGCGCAGAGCGGCAGTTATCCCCGTATACCGTACGTAACTATCTCAGTGAATTACTGCGAGTGGGTGAGTTATTGCCAGACGTCAGTCGTTGGGAAGAGATTCATTACCAGCAGTTGCAAGGCGTGTTGGCAAAACTGCATCGGCAAGGATTGAGTCCTCGCAGCTTGTCGTTGAGCCTTTCAGCCCAAAAGCAGTTTTTTACGTTCCTGCTGCGTGAAGGGGTTATTCACAGCAATCCAGCGAAACAGTTATCTGCGCCCAAACAAGCTAAACCATTACCTAAGAATCTGGACACCGACAGTGTCAGTCACTTGCTGGATATTGAGGTCACTGACGCTATTACTGCTCGCGATAAAGCCATGATGGAACTGTTTTATTCCAGTGGTTTGCGTTTGGCTGAACTGGCGGCGTTGGATCTGCAAGACATGGACCTGAAGCAGGCTCAGGTCAGAGTTTTGGGGAAGGGCAGTAAAGAACGGTTACTGCCGGTGGGGTCCATTGCAGTCAATGCCATCAATGTGTGGTTAAGTTATCGTCGTCAATTGCCTTGCCAGGAGCCGGCGCTGTTTGTGACAGGCAAAGGACAGCGTCTATCCCACCGCGGGATCCAGGCGCGCTTAGCTTACTGGGGGCAACAGCAAGTGATTAATGGCCGAGTACATCCTCATAAGCTGCGACATTCGTTTGCGACCCATATGCTGGAATCCAGCGGCGATCTGCGCGCAGTACAGGAGCTGTTGGGGCATGCTAATCTGGCAACCACACAAATCTATACCAGTCTGGATTTTCAGCACCTTGCTAAGGTATATGACAGTGCTCATCCGCACGCTAAAAAAGATAAGCAGCGGGATTAAGCATGCATAGCTTTCTTCGTCTGTCGCCTTTTCGCGCTATCAGTTTTGATCTTGATGATACCCTCTACAATAACAAACCCATCATTGCTGCGGCAGAAGTTCAATTACTGCGCTGGTTACAGCAACAGTATCCGGCAACCGCTGCCTGGTCTCAAGGGGATTGGCGTAACCTGAAACTGCAGGTGCTATCGCAGCAACCGCAACTGATCCATGATACTTCTGCAACGCGCCAAGCGGTGTTGCACCGTGGCTTAAAGCGACTTGGCTATGATGACACTGTAGCGCACCAGGGGGCTATTGATGGACTCAACTATTTTTATCGACAACGCAGTGATTTCAAAGTGTCTGCTGCCGTGCTGACTTTGTTGCGGGAGTTAGCAGAATACTGGCCGCTGGTTGGTATTACGAATGGCAATGTGGATGAACAAGCGATTGGGTTAGATGGTGTCTTCTCTTTTGTGTTGCATCCCGGCAATGGCGTGCGGATGAAGCCTTTTCCAGATCTGTTTATGATGGCTGCCGAAAAACTCGATGTGACGCCAGCGGAGCTGCTGCATGTGGGGGACCATCCGGATACTGACGTAAAAGGCGCTCGTATGGCCGGGTGTCAGACCATTTGGTTAAACCCGGGTTATGGACAAACTGCCCGTAAACTCCCCGGCGCATTGTTACCGCATTGCAGTATTGCGTCTTTAGCGCAATTGCGCCCCTTGTTGTTAATTCAACATTCACTGTGTTGAGCGCAATTTTGCGAGCTTGGTTCTGCATGGTTGCCATATTTTTATTATCATTTATGTAACATATGCTTTATTATTGAGTTACATAATCTGCGTTGTCTTCTGTTGAGGTCGAGATTGTCCGCTGTTGATCCCCGTCTGATGCCTTTGATGTTGCTTGGTATCAGCCTGCCTGTCGCTGCCCAAGACGTGGTTGCGACGAGTGGCTTTATGTCGGGTTTGCTACATTCATTTCAGGGAATGGATCATATTCTGGCTGCATTCAGTGTCGGCATGCTTTGCACCATGCTGGAAAAGCGCGTCGTCTGCTTGATCCCGCTCGCTTTCATGTTTTTCATGTGTCTGGGGAGTATTGCGGGCATCTTAAATGCGCCGTTACCCGTCGGTGACTCGTTTATGGCCTTGGGTGTGGTGGCTCTGGGCGTGGTTATCGCGCTAAATCGCAATATGCCAATCTCGTTTGCTATGGCATTGGTTGGGGTATTTGCGGTTTTTCACGGTTATGAGCACGGCGCGGCTATGCCTGCCGACGCTGCCCCGGTAACTTATCTCGGTGGCTTGATGATAAGTACCATAATGCTGCAGTTAGTTGGAATTCTATCGGGAAAGATATTGATAGTTTTGGATAAAAATAGTCGGTTGATCCGCATTACTGGCGGTGCCATAGCGATGTGTGGCGGTTACCTCATCCTCGCGCTGTTATTGCAGGTCCCGTAATCGGGACCTGCAAACTCATTACGGTTCCAGTTTTAGCGCTTTTGGAAACAGCACATTATTTTCCAGATGAATATGACTGAAGAGATCTTGCTCAAATTCAGCCAGTGTCGCGTAGCAAACTTTCCAGGTAGTGCAGGCATATGCTGGCGGTTGATAATTATTCGTCAGACCGCGTAGTTTTTCTAAAATCTGTCCGGCTTCCTCATGTTCATATTCCATGGCATTGACTGGGTGTTGCAGCGTACCAAAGCAGCTTTCATAAGCTTCGTGGTTGCTCAGGGCGCGTATTGCCGGAAACAGTATCATCTCCTCTTTCTGAAGGTGTGGCAGCAGATCGGCAATCAGTGCCTTGATCCACCCTGCAATCGGTTTAATTTCAGTGTATTTTTCACCATGCGCGCGGACCATTTTGTTCGCGTATTCCAGCAGTAACGGTGCGGTCCGCCTGATGTATTGATGGTGCGTAGATTCAATATGGTCGATCAATGCCGGTAATGATAACCGAGTTAACTGATCCTGCTTTTGTCCGGTTTCGCCAACGTGTTGTAATGCTTGCAGAACTTCTGATGGATTGGCATTCGCACGCGTACAGGCGGCATCCAACATGCGACCACCGCCGCAACAAAAATCGATGCCAAAATGAGTGAATACATGCGCATAACGAAAATCTTCTGCCACAAAATCGCCAACGCGACGGCTAAGTTGAATATCTGACGCCATAACAGAACTCCGGTGTAATAAATTACATGTATTATATATGCATCTTTATTTGTGACACCATTAAGTTGACTGTTTTGCTAGGTTAAGCACAAAAATTTAAAGCACCATACCGCTATAAAAGGAAACTACGGATAGTTAGACGCTGACCAAACTCTGCAATGCCCTTTATGCTCGCAATAACCAAGCGAACCATACAATGTAAGCAACATTGGAGCGGATTTCCGGATTAAAACATCATCTCTTGCTGTCATCACAACTCATTGCTCACAGGATTAAGCTCACTGCAATATCAGCCTCAGCCATTCATCGCTTCCGCTAATACAAACAAATAGGGGGATGGCGGGCTCAGTATTTGTTAGATGGATCATGCTGCAAGATCTGACTTCAGGAGGATGCTAGGCGCCCAGCTAGCCCCAATGTTGTACGCAGTGGTGTTGCTATGATCGGACGTTATCCATTGCGGTGACTGAGCACCTCAGTAAGTATGAATTTGTCCCCAATGATGCACTCTTAACTCGGTTTATTCGGCGTTGCCATCGGTGTCGGATAACGGTAGTCACCATATGACTTTTGTTGATTTTTTAAGCATATTGCTATCCAAAACAGTGAATTAGGCTTTACACTTAAGCGGTATCTCAATTTTCGGTTTGCAACTATATGTCATTTTCCCCGTCAATCCGGGTGGTTACTTGTTTAGGTCGGCAGCTGGTGGCGGGAGTCCTGCTGTGGCTGATGCTGGGATCTGCAGCCGCGGCAGCAGAAGCCACCATATTTTACTATCAGGCGGCTGAAGGGCGATTAGATGGTCGCAAAACCTATACTAACGCGCTGCTACAGTTGGCTCTGGACAAGACGGTCGATGACTATGGCCCCTACGAGATGCAGGAAGCCGGACGAGGACTGAATAAGGCCAGATTGCTTCGAGAGTTGGAACAAGGCCGGTTTAGTAACATGTTTGTGCGAGCCTCAATTTCGGACGACTTATTGCAACGCTTTACCGCCGTACCCTTTCCATTAGCCCGAGGGCTGGAGGGGTATCGGGTGGCATTTATCCGGGCGGCGAATGATGAGCAGGAACACCGTTTTTGCCAGGTGGAGCGCGCCGCCTTGCAGCGCTTGAGTATTGTTCAGGGGATAGGTTGGCTGGATACTAGGATATTGCAAGAAAATGGTTTTTCAGTGCAGCCGATCAGCAGTTACGAAAATATGTTTAGCATGTTGCACAAGCAGCGTGCGGATCTGTTTTTTCGTGCCGTGAATGAAATCGATGTCGAGTTGCACAGTGTGATACACGCGCACAAGGTGCTGAGAGTGGAGCCTTGTCTGGCCCTGTATTATCCGCTACCCCGGTTTTTTATTACCGATAAAAGCAATCGTCGCAACGCGGAACGAATATACCGTGGCTTAGTGAAAGCTTATAGCGACGGCAGCTTTGTTAAGCTATGGGAACGTAACTTTGCTAGCGCGATGACTCAGTTGCAGGGGCGGCAGATCATTAGCTTAGACAATCCGTTCATCCGGCAACTCGATCCTGCCTATCAACAATATAATGCGGTGATCGACCCATATTTATCTTCCCCTAAAACTGAAAAAGCCCTGCATTAGCAGGGCTTGATTACACATTAATCAGTGCGTTATTTAGCGGTTTTAGCAGCGGCAGCCTGAGCTTCAGTTGCTGGCGCTTTCTTTTCTGCTTTCTTGGTCTGCTTTTTCACAACTTTCTTGGTAGTTTTCTTGTGATGCTGTTTTTTCACTTGTTTAACTTGTGGTTTGCTGGCTTGTTTAGCCGGTGCAGTGGCAGCCGCAGTTGGCGCAGCATCGCTGGCTGGAGTGGGTTCAGCAGCCATTACAGCAGCAGTATTCAGGGCAAAAACAGCGGCAATAGCCAGTGGCAACATTTTATTCATGATTCAGACCTCGGATTGATGCAGGAGCCCAGTGCTCCTTTGCTAGTTATATTAGGTATGCCGAAGGTCAGGATCTGTGTTGCTCTGGTAACGGTTTGTATCCAAATGTACAGGCAGCTGGATACAAAATCGCGCACCCTGTTGACTAGGTTGCAAACTGACTTTGCCACCATGCAATTGGACAATACTGCGCACAATGGCCAGCCCGAGGCCGATACCGCCAGTGCGGCGATCACGACTTTCATCAAGCCTGACAAATGGTTCAAAAATGCGGTCCGCTTCCTTGGCGGCGACGCCGGGGCCGTCGTCCTGTACCGCAAGACTGAACTGTTCAGGTGAGTCTTGTGTGAGGATTATCTGTACCTCGCGATGGCCGTGACGAACCGCATTGCCGACCAGATTATCCATGGCGCGCGTGAGTAATCGCAGATCACCGCGCCAAAAGAGTGGGGTCTGCGGGCAACTGAGTATAACCTGATGGTTTGCCCCTTGTGCCTGCCAGTCGGCCAAGCGCTCGCGGGCCCACTGTCCCAACTCAACCTCGGTCAGTTTTAGCGGCAATTCCGGCTGATTTAGTCGACTGTAAGTCAGCATTTCTTCAATCAGAAATTCCAGCGCTTCAATATCATGTTCCAGCGCCGCTTTATCCTTGTCAGCTGGCGCAGGCTCAAGTAGCTCCAGCCGATAACGCAAACGGACCAGCGGCGTGCGCAGTTCGTGAGCAATGGCATCTGTCAGTTGTTTACGGCCGCTGATCAACTGCTGCAGCCGTTGCGCCATCTGATCGAAGGTCATGCCTAGTGTCGCCAGACTGCTGCTATTGTCCAGCGCGGCTCTGGCATCTAATTCGCCGTTCCCCAAACGGGTTGCCGCGGCTTCCAGTTGGCGCATGTCGCGCCAGTGCGGGCGCATCCACAGCAGAATGGGTACCGCCAACGACAGCCCCAACACAATAATAAATCCCAGAATTAACCAATGTTGTTCCTGACGAAACGACAGGTAAGGTACTGGCCCGATAATCAGCACCATATTGCTGTTGGGAATCCGTTGGCGAAACGTGGCATCGTCCTCAACAATGGCAATATTCCCTGCTTGCAAAAACGCAATATCTTCACGGGATAGCGGCTGCTCGTCCAGGGTTGCCGTATGCAGGCTAAGGTGCAGTCGTTGGCTGAAATTGTGGATTTTATCTGGCCATTGCGATTGTGGTACGGTGGCAAGTTCCTGAGTAAAGCGATCAAGAAAGTCCTGCACTAATCCTTCCAGATATCGATTGCCGGTACGCTCAGCAGTGAACTGGTAAATGCCGCCCATCAGCAGCGCAGCCGCCAAAAAACAGGCAATAACCAGCAGGTAGAATTGAGTAAACAGGTGGCGCATGCGTTAAGACCACTCGTCTGCGACTAACAGGTAACCCTTATTGCGAATGGTTTTGATGCGAGTTGGTAACTCGGCATTATCACCGAGTTTTTGTCGCAGTCTGGAGATAGCGACATCCATGCTGCGATCCATGCCATCATATTCGCGCCCTTTGAGTTGTTTGAACAGCGTCTCACGACTGAGGATCTGGCCGCTGTGGCTTGCCAGTTCCCATAACAGGTCAAAGTCGCTGGTGGACAGCGCTATCGCTTGCCCCTGCAACCGAACATCACGGTTGTTATAGTCAATTATGAGCGTGCCCAGTTGTAGCCGTTGGGTGGCTTTGGGAGCTTGTGGTGCGATGGCGGCCAGCTGTCTCAGTTGTACTCGCAGGCGTGCTACCAGGACGTTCGGGGGGGTGGTTTTAAGAATATAATCGTTAGCTCCGAGTTCCAGCGCCAGTACCTGATTCATGTCGCTATCGAGTGACGTCAGCATGACGATTGGACCGTTGAAGCATTGGCGGAGTTCGCGGCAAAGCGATAGCCCGTCCATGCCCGGTAACATGATATCCAGTAACACCAGATCCGGCTTTTCGGCGGCAACCCGTTGCAACGCCATATCGCCACGAGGCTCCAGCAATACTTGCATGTCATGCCGTGCCAGCCAGCCACTGATTAATTGGCCAATTTCCGGCTCATCCTCTACCAACAAAATGCGATGCATATCATCTCCCGCTGAGTGCTGCATCAGCATAACGCAGTGGTAGCGGAAGAAAATGGGGAAAGTGAAATATTTCATCGGTTCATTCTGTGGCGAGATATAGAATGAACCGCGCGAGCAGAAGGATAGGCATATACAGCTGTCGCCTTTTATTTAAGCGATTGCTGAACTGCACTTCATGCCGATAAATTGCATTTCATGCCGGTATGGTGGCGACTCATTTTATCTTTAGCTGTAGCTATTGTGGTGGCTTGGCCGAAGGCGTTTATTGACCTCATCAACAGCAAATTTCAGCGGATAACGTCCGGTTGCGAGGTGTATGTTATGAGCGTCAATCAAACCATTTCCCTGGAAGGATATACCCGTCAGCAGGAGCATGTGACATCAGTCAGCCGTATCAGAATGCTGACATTAATCGGTACCATTATTGCGCAGTTTGCGCTGGGGTCGGTTTATACCTGGAGTTTGTTTAATGCCGGACTGGCGGATAAGCTCCATGTACCGGTAGATAATGTGGCTTTTTCATTCGGTATTCTCAGCTTGTCATTGGCGTTGGCATCGTCGATTTCCGGCAAAATGCAGGAACGTTTTGGTGTCACTAAAGTGACTATCGCCGCTGGCCTGATGATGGGGGCTGGACTACTGCTTACTGCACATGCCAGCAGCGTCGCCATGTTATACCTGTGTGCGGGCTTTTTGCTGGGGTTTGCCGACGGTACCGGTTATCTGCTGACGCTGTCGAACTGTGTGCGTTGGTTCCCGGAGCGTAAGGGCACGATTTCAGCGCTGTCTATTGGTGCTTATGGTTTAGGCAGTCTCGGGTTTAAATACATCAATTTGTCATTGCTGCAACATGCGGGTCTGAATAATACCTTCCTGTATTGGGGGGCAATTGCCACTGTGATGGTGGTTATCGGTGGTTTGTTAATGACTGACGCTCCTAAGCAGGCCGTCGACAGTCAGCGCCATGCCAATGACTTTACTTTGGCGGAAGCGATTGTGCGGCCACAGTTTTGGATGCTGGCGTTGATCTTCCTGACAGTGTGTATGAGTGGCCTGTATGTTATCGGTGTCGCCAAAGATATTGGCGAACAATATGCCGGTCTGACGTTCTCCATCGCGGCTAATGCGGTGGCAATCATCGCCATGGCAAACCTGGGGGGACGGCTGGTGTTAGGGGTGCTGTCTGACAAAATGCCACGCATTCGGGTGGTATCACTGGCATTGCTGTCCAGTCTGACCGGCATGGCTATCCTGTTATTTACGCCAATGAATATGATGAACTTCTATGTGGCGCTCGGCTGTATTGCATTCAGTTTCGGCGGCACTATCACCGTTTATCCATCGCTGGTCAGTGATTTCTTCGGTCTGAATAATCTCACTAAAAACTACGGTGCGATTTATCTCGGATTCGGCATTGGCAGTTTGTGTGGTTCCATGGTCGCTGCCATGTTCGGCAGCTTTAGCGCCACCTTTACCGTCATTATGGGATTGTTAGCGTTGTCCTTGTTGTTGTCACTACTGATTAAAACACCGGTGCGTGAGCCGCAATTGGCGTAAGTCATTTGATTCACTCTAAGGCACCACTCTTAGCCCCATGCTGCATGGGGCATTTTTTTGCGAGTTATAATCCCATCAATTCGCGAAATTCACGAATTCGGCTGCGACTTACCGGTAGTTGTTCTTCAATGCCCTGCAGTTTTACCAGATAAGTGCTGTTGTACCAGGGGGTGATCTCCTGCACTTTTGTCAGATTGATGCAGTAAGAGCGATGACAGCGGAAAAACTGCTCTGGTGGCAGCTTTTCAATAAACTCACTGATGGTCATCGGCACCAGAAACTCATCATCGGCAGTAAATACCTTGGTTTGTTTCTCTGCCGCTTCGACATAATAGATAGTACTGGTATCGGTGACACAGATACGTTCACCCTTGTATAGATTCACGGTGTTGCTACGTGATATTGCGGTGGTTGCCGGTGGTGCCGTGGCCGCTTCAGTGGTGGCTTCTAATTTTTGCAATACGCCTTGAATACGGCTTTCATTAAAGGGTTTCAAAATATAATCAAAGGCTTCAATCTCGAACGCTTCAGCGGCAAAGTCCTTATGTGCCGTGGTAAATACGATATAGGGCTTTTTGGCAAATTGGTGGATATTGCGCGCCAGTAACATGCCATCAATCGACGGCACATTGATATCGAGAAATGCCACATCCACCTGCTGTTGTTGCAGGTACTTGAACGCATCCAGGCCATCCTCAAAGGTGGCGACCACTTGCAGTTGACTGTGTTTCTGAATGATATACAGCAGCTCTTCCATCGCCAGCGGTTCATCTTCCACAATAATCGCTTTCATATTGACTTCACTGTTGCTGAGTAATGCTAAAAGAGACTTCGGTTCCGGGGTCGCAGCGACGGATTGTCAGCCCATGGCCATACATCAGTTTAACCCGTTCATGCACATTCATCAGCCCGATATGGTCACTCGGCACTTTATCGTTATACAGGCCGTCGATGATCGCCGCATCGATACCTTTACCCGTGTCGCGCACGCAAATGAGCACTTGCCCAGCCTGTTGTTTTACTGAAATGGTCACTTCACCATTACCGCGTACCGGCTGAATGCCGTGCAAAATGGCATTTTCCACCAAGGGTTGCAGTAACAGCCCGGGCACTTTGAGGTGCACATCATCTACATCAAAGGTTACCGTCAGCTTTTTGCCGAAACGGGCTTTTTCAATAGCGACGTAGTCGCGGACCTGCTCCAGCTCTTCCTGAATATCGATCAGATCTTCGTTGCGTTTAAGGTTATAGCGCAGAAAATCCGCCAGATTGGAAATCAGCTGTCGGGCCTCGTCAGGTCGCAAGCGGATCAGGGAAGAAATGGCATTGAGGCTGTTGAACAGAAAATGTGGATTGATCTTGTTCTGCAGTGCCGAAAACTCAGCCTTGGCGGCCATCTGCTTGAGCTGATCGCTGCGGGCGGCTTCAATTTGCGTGGAAATCACGTGTGATAAGCCAATCGCCATCTCTTTCAGGGAATCGGTGATGCGGCCTTCGTGACAGTAATAGATCTTCAGCGTGCCGGTGACTTTATTATTTTCGGTTAAGGGGACAATCATCAAGGAGTGAAAATCGGCGTAGTCGATACCGTTGTTAATGATAATGCGCCCACTGCTTACCGCCTTACGGGTGACCTCGCTCATGCCATGATAGTGGCGCCAGTAGTCGGCTTCGGCATGACCCACATAGGCCAGCACGTTGTCGGTATCGGTAATGGCAACCGCATCGGCGTCGATATGTTCGCGGATAATGCGACAGACATTGCGCAGCCCTTGGCGGTTGTTTTCGCGGAAAAAGGGCAGGGTGCGGTTAGCAATATCCAGCGCTAACTTAGCGTGCTGCCCGGCGATGCGTTCTTTTTCATCGTCGAGATTTTGCACCAGTTGCACAATCAATCCGATACAGATGGTGCCGAAGATCATCGGGAAGGCGATGACACTGACAATATTCCAACCGAGCTGTGTTTGCGGTGCCAGTGTCACGATCAGCAGCATGGTCAAGCCTTCACACAGCATGCCGCCAATAATGCCCCACAACCACAAACGTTCGCGTTTGCAGCGGAAATACATCCAGGTTGACAGCAAACCCGCGGTGACACTGGTAATCAGGCAGGGGATCGACGTCGGGCCATCGATGTCGATCAGATACCGATGAATACCCGAGATAATGCCCGCGGGAATGCCCACCGCCGGACCAAACAACAGGCCACCAGAGATAACGGCGATAATGCGGACGTTAACCAGCGAGCCTTCCACATGAATGCCGGTATAGGTACTGAATACGGCAAAAAAAACAAATAACAGCGATACCAGCGCCAGTTCCCAGGGGTGACGATCTTTTTTCTGAAAAATCTGCTGGAAGCGCCGGCTGCGGGTGAGCATAAACAACGCCATCAACATCAATGCTGCCCGTTCCAGTACTGCCAGCAACATCATCAACTGCTCGGAATACACCCTTAACCCCCATGCGCTAACGCGGCGTGCACTGCGGCGCACCTTGATTTGTGGTTATTACAAGGCGGTAGATTAACACGCACTGAACTACAAAAACATGGCTAGCCATGGCGTTGCGGGGTAATGACAGCCTGTTCGGCCTCGTTTGTTGAAGCGGTGTCTGAGGTCTGGATTTTTTGTGGTGACAACGGCTGAAAAGCTGTGGACGGCTTGCTACCATAGCAACTCTGGCCGTTAAGGATATTGACCACAGATGGAAGCGTTATTTCTGCATTTTGCCACAGCGTTTATGGCCTTTTTCGCCATTATGAACCCGATTGCCAATACGCCCGTGTTTCTGGGGCTCACCGAAGGCATGAGTTCGCTGCACCGGGTGGCCATTGCTCGCCGGGCGGTGATCCAGGCATTTATCATCGTGCTGGCATTTGCGGTAGCGGGCAAAATGATTTTCGGCTTATTCGGGCTGAATATGGATGCCTTTAGAATTACCGGCGGCTGTTTGGTCTTTCTGATTGGCATCAATATGTTGCAGGGTAAACAATCCCGTATGCACCATCCTCATAGTCTGGATGCGTCGTTGGCAAGTGAAACCAATGAAGATGATCCGGCCACTTTCCCGTTGGCGATGCCGATGCTGGCGGGGCCTGGCACCATTACGACTGCAATGAACTTGTCGGCGGACGGTGGACTCACCAACATCAGCTTTATCATTCTGGCGTTTGCACTGCTGTGTGGTATCACCTATCTGGTGTTTATCTTCGGCGAACGTTTTATCCGCTATATTGGCCGGTCGGCGCTGGGGGTGATCACCCGCCTGATGGGGCTGATTGTAGCGGTGATCGGCACCGGCATGGTTATCGACGGCATTAAACATGCCTTCGCGCTGGGTGGCAGCTAAACCCTATCAGGGCTGACGTCCACGGAACGTGTCCATGGTGTGGTAAATCCCCAGCCAATCGCCAACTACCTTGTCAAACCAGCGTTGGGGTAACAGTCCCTGTAACAGCGGCAACAGATACAGCAAGCGCGGCATCTTCAAGATAATCTTGTCGCGCTGAATCGCCTTGACGATGCGTTTGGCGACTTTATCGGGTTTGAGGATCGGTAATAGCCGGGACTGCACCCCGGCAAACATGCCGGTATTGATGTAATAGGGCATCACCGTGGTCACTTTTATCCCGGTATGCTGCTGCATCATTTCCAGCCTGAGTGAATCAGACCAGCCCACCGCCGCCCACTTACTGGCACAGTAGACCGACATGCCAGGATTCGACACCAGTGCTGCGGCCGATGCGATATTGACGATATGTCCGCTACCTGCAGTACGCATCTGCGGCAGCAGTGCCCGGCACAGTTGCATCGGCGCAATCGCGTTGACCGCCATAGTGCGTTCAATCTCGGCGTCGGAATAGTCAGTAAACTGTTTGCCGACAATGATGCCAGCATTGTTGACCAAGATATCAATCGTGATACCCGCGACATGCATCTGTTGCAGGGCTTCGCGCATCTGCGCTGACTGGCTGATATCCACTTGCCAACCACAGATCCGTTCCTGCCCAAAGTGGTGTCGCAATGAACTCATGGCTTGTTGCAATGCCTTGGCGTTGATGTCCCATAAGACCACTTTAGCGGCGCCTTCTTTGGCGAAGTGTTGGGCCATCAATAATCCAATCCCGGAAGCTCCGCCAGTAATCAGTACCGATCGCTGTTTAATTTCCGTCATCGCCCAATCTCCGCAACACTTCCTGCCATTAATGCTAGTTGAGACAAGCGGTTAACGCGAGTAAAGCCACAGGCGGCAAGTTACTTTGCCACAATTATTTTGTGCTTAATTAGCTAAAATTTAAGCTGATATTAATTTATGAGAGTATGATGTGTGTCACAAAATAAAGGGACGCAACATTTAGACTCTCGGAGGAGATATGACCATTACCCCGCGCACTGTAACCTCACCTAAAAAGTTTATCATCGGCAAAGGTCTGCTTGGCCAAATGCAGGACTATGTTAAGGATTTCGGTGATAACGCTTTTATCATCAGCGATGAATTCATTCTGAATCGAGTAAAAGATGAGGCGGTCAGCAGTTTGACCGACGCCGGCATTAAATCGGCTGTCGAAAAATTTAATTACGAATGTAGTGAAGCTGAGATCAAACGTCTCGGTGCTTTGGCAGAACAGCAACGTGCTAACGTGATTGTGGGCGTGGGTGGCGGTAAAACCCTGGACTCCGCTAAATCTGTTGCATACTACCATAAACTGCCAGTGGTACTTTATCCGACAATCGCATCCACCGATGCGCCTTGTACCGCGCTGGCGGTAATCTACACGGAATCTGGCGAATTCGAACGTTACCTGTTCCTGCCACAGAATCCTGATGCGGTGATTGCCGATACTTCCATTCTGTGTGCGGCTCCGGCTCGCTTCTTTGCGGCGGGTGTTGGCGATGCGTTGGCCACGTACTTTGAAGCCCGTACCTGTTATGCCGCTGACGGCGTGAATTTGGTGTTGAAAAAGCCGTCACGTACCGGCTTGGGTCTGGCCAAATTATGTTTTGAGCTGCTGAGCGAAAACGTTGAAGCCGCCATGGATGCTGTCAGGAACAAGATTGTCACGCCAGCGTTGGAACAGACCATTGAAGCCACTATTTATCTGAGTGGTGTCGGGGCGGAAGCGGGTGGCCTGGCATGCGCTCACGCAGTCAATAACGGTATGTCTGCAGTCCCCGATCTGCACCGTGCTCAGCATGGCGAGAAAGTGGTATTTGGTCTGTTAACTCAGCTGGTGTTGGAAAATGCACCTAAAGCAGAAATTGATGAAGTGATCCGTATCATTAAGGTGGCAGGTTTACCGCTGACCCTGGCCGATATGGGGCTGAAAACCTTCGTTGAAGCCGAGTGGCGTAATGTGGCCAAAATTGCCTGCGCCGAAGGTGACACCATGGGCAATATGACCATGAAACTCAGTGAGGACGATGTCTATCAGGCGATGATTGCCGCCAATGCCCTGGCTGAACGTTATAAAGCTCAGGAATAACCAAAAATTCAAATAAAATCCCCGTCTTAGTGCGGGGATTTTTTTATCCGCCATCATCGAATGAGCTAAAATTAACGCATCCTATGTGGGTTAACTGACCAGGATGGTCATAAAGGTGTATCTAAGGAGAATGAGTTGAAAAGGATATTATTCACAGCAGTTTTACTGCTGAGTTCTGGTCTGAACTCCGGCGGCGCGTATGCTAACGGCAATAATAGTCTCAACAGCGAACTAGGGCATTTTTCGGGTGGGGTGCTCTCATCCGGCGCAATCACTGCCCTGAGCCACTATTATTTGCCACAACAAAACCGCCGTTGGAACGGGTTCTGGTTGCCGACCGCCGTCAGCACCTTAGCCGAGTTTCGTGAATATTCCGTGGGTGACAATACGGCCGGCGAAGCGTTGCTGGATGCGTCTGCATTTGCTGTCGGTGCAATGTTAGGTAGTCTGGTGACAGATAAATACCTGCTAGCACCTGTGGTAAAAAATGAAGCTGAAGGTGGGCGTTTTGTCGGCGTCAATCTGGCATTCAGCTTTTAACGGTGTAGAAAAAAATCCCTGCCGAAGCAGGGATTTTTTTCTAGTGACTACGGTACTAATGGCAGCGATTTGCCATTAATATTCGCGATCCCTTGCTGCAGTGATACTTGACTACCGTATCCATTTCCCTGTTTTACGATAAAGCCCGCAGCTGCGAGTTGTTGCAGTATTTGCGCAGATTTTTCGTCTAGGAACTGCTGACGTTCTGCGGCAGAGGCGGCCATGACGCTCGGATTTTTAGCGAGTTGCTCAGTCAGGACCCATTTCGAAAATTCTTTAGCAACGCCTTCATCCATCGACACCTGAGAGTCTGCTTTCAGATGTTTCAGCCAGAACTGCTGATGAGTTAAATCCTGGAAAGTGACATTTGCGACATCTTCCACTGTACTTTTCAGTACGCCGGAGAATTTACCTTCGGGTAACCGACCACTGATATCGGTGATATTGATTTCGGGTTGTTTTGCCAATAATTCGGGAGCCTTTTGCGCTATAAACAGGAGTAACTGATTGGCCTGTTCTTTCTCTGAATAGTCTTGACTAAACAGCTCATGAGCAAATTCTTGATATTCCTGCATAACTGCCTGACTGATATGATTCACTTCCAGGGTTAATTGCAGATCTGACGCTTTGTAATCGGGTAGGGTGATTTCGCCCAACGCATATTTTACCGTGGTATCGCCAGTATCATTCTGTTCATCTACTTTTGTTACCGCAGTCAGTTCCAGCGCCTTTAAGGTCGCCGGAATACTGGTAATGCTTGCCAGAGTCATGCTGAATTTGCCATTGTAAAAGCGCCTGCTTATCAAGGTCGCAAGATCTCCTTGTAAATTGGCATTCACCAATAGCTCATTCGCCGTACCATTCAACGCCGCCTCTTGTGTTGAGGACACGACTACCTTGGCAACTTTTCCTTGATAGCGCAGATGGTCTGCCTGACAACTCGCGTGTGACTGGTAGCCACTAAAGTTGATAACTGCGTCAGAATCAGGAAGATGAAACGTTAGTGCCGGCACCGTTTCTTTGATCGAGACGGTATTGCCTAAAGTGTTGACTAACGTCATTTGGTACAACGGACTTGTTTCATCCCATTGCAGCCATTGCCGTAATTTGCCAGCACTGATCTGTACCTCGGAATATGACCAGCCGATGAAGGCACTCTCGACAAACAACAGCGGGCCAAATTTGCTATGCACATGAATGTCGGTGGTTAATTGTGGTAACTGGGTATGACCGTAGGTCCCGAGCACTAACTGTAATTGTAATTCACTGTCCTGACTGAACCAACGTTTGTCAGTACTGATAATCGCCAGTTTGTAGGCTGGATTCTTGTTGATTTCATTAACAATATTGTGGAGTTGTTGTTGGTAATTGTTGCCTATTACTTTGGGGGCAACCACAGCAGCCCCGGCTAGGATGACCACCAACATTGCAAATAACAGCTTTTTCATCTGAAGTCCTTTTCCCAAATCACTGAATGTTGTGGTCTGTATCATACTGGTATTTATATTCGTTACAGTTGGGTTACTGGTGAAAACTATGTAACCAGACGTTTTCTATACTGTTTTAAGGTGGCACTTGAGTATTTGTGAAGTCACTTATGAGCTTTTCAACATGCCAGCAGATAACCAAGGAGGTAGCGATGACAGCTAACAGCAGAACAGCCGCAGCGGCGCAGCGCGAAGAGAGTGACAGCATGGGTAAAGTCTCAGTGCCAGCAGCGCATTATTGGGGCGCTCAGACGCAACGCAGCATTGAGAACTTCGGCATTGGTGGCGGCCAGCGCTTTAGTTTTCCACCAGTTTTTATCCGCGCTTACGCCATTTTGAAAAAAAGTGCCGCATTGGCGAATCGGCAGCTGACACTGCTGACGCCTGAGCTCGCCGACGCGATCGTTGCCGCGGCAGATGAAGTCATTGCCGGGAAACTGCCACAAGAGTTTCCGCTGGTGGTATGGCAGACCGGCAGTGGTACTCAGACCAATATGAACTTGAATGAAGTGTTGGCGGCGCGCGCCAATGAACTTCTGACTGGCCAGCGCGGCGGCAAAGTGCCGGTGCATCCTAACGATCATGTCAACAAAGGCCAGAGCAGTAATGACACCTTTCCTACCGCCATGCATTTGGCCGCGAGTGATGCGTTGGCACATCAGTTAATGCCGGTGATGGACAACATTATCGCGGAACTTCAGCAAAAAGCCGCGGACTGGCAGTCGCTGATAAAAATTGGCCGCACGCATTTGCAAGATGCAACACCGCTAACCTTGGGGCAGGAGTTTGCTGCGTTTGCCGCACAATTGCAGTTTGCCAGAACAGTTCTTAAGCAAGCGCTTAACGGTACGTTGGCATTACCCATCGGCGGCACTGCGGTCGGCACCGGGTTAAATACCCATCCACAGTTTCCAGCGTTAGTGGTGCAGTACGCCAGCGATAACTTGGCGTTGCCGCTACGAGAAATGGACAATAAATTTTTTGGACTTGCGGCACATGAACCGCTGGTTCAGCTCTCTGGTGCGCTGAAAACCACTTCAGTGGCCGCGATGAAACTGGCTAATGATATCCGCCTGCTCGGTAGCGGTCCGCGCTGCGGTCTTAATGAATTATGGTTACCTTCCAATGAGCCAGGCTCCAGCATCATGCCGGGGAAAGTCAATCCAACTCAGTGTGAAGCGCTGTCGATGGTATGTTGTCAGGTAATCGGCAATGATGCCGCCGTGACCGCTGGTGGCATGCAGGGGCATCTGCAGCTTAATGTATTTAAGCCGCTCATCATCCACAATGTGCTGCAAAGCATACAGTTACTGACCGACGCGCTGGCGAGCTTTCAGCAACACTGTTTAGTCGGAATAGTGCCAAACCAAGCGCAATTAGCGCATAACCTCAATCATAGTCTGATGCTGGTAACGGCGCTGAATCCGGTTATCGGTTATGACAAAGCGGCGCAGGTAGCCAAGAAAGCCTTGGCAGACAATATCAGCTTGCAGCAAGCAGCGGCACAACTGGGATTCCTGAGCAAAGAGGCGTTTAATCAAGCTGTACGGCCAGAGCAGATGTTGGCCCCAAAAGCCTAGTAAAATGCTAACAACGGTGCCTCGATTAGCGACCCGATAGCTGGGAACTCGCAGTGGAGCAAAACAACATAACGGCTACCGCAGCGTGCCATAAAACTTGGTTGACTCATGGACAATTGCAGCAATGATGTGCGTCCATGAGTCATCGTTGTGATTAGTTAATGCTTGAGTGACAACACTACCAAACCCAATATCTGGGGACGATAAGTCAGCAATAAAATCACCGTCGCTAATGCGGCGGTGAGCGTAACAACCCAGCCCACAAATGCGAGTGTGGGCTCGCCTTGCTGCAGACCCAGCCACAGCGAAATCAACAGTAAACCCCAGCCACCAGCTGTCAGCAGACGTGTATGCCCCTTAGGCAGACTTTGACCAATCACTTTTGAGGCGTTACGGCCGGTACAGATGCAGAGCAAATTAAAACCCAGTAATGCCAGCATAAATGACAGTAACCACATCTTAGACTCCTTGGTTATGGGGGGTTAGCGGCGCATCTTTTTCATCTGTCGTAGCGATTGCACGGCTGCGGATTTTACTGGCGGTATAGCATAGTGCTATGCCAAGCCCCAATGTCGTAAGGTCGACGCCTGCAACGGCATATTGCCCCCGAGAGATGCTCTGCCATATAAAGGCTCCACCGCTGATGCCGTTTAGCACTGGCATTGCTGCCAATAACACGCCCGCCAGCCATAGCTGTTCTTTCCAGGCTGCACCATAGGGGCGAATAACCGCGTGGATGAATGCCAGTAGCCACACACCAAAAAAGCTATAGATCTCCAGTTGTTGACGGCCATCCATTGCCGCGGGCACTAGCCGATTGGCCCAAAAATACCCGCCGAGTGCGAGTATTAAGCCAGCGACTGCGGCGACATTGAGCCTTTGCACCAGTCGATGGCCTGTGGGTAAATAACCCAATTGTTGTTGAGTTTTTTCCCTTGCTACCAGCCACATGGCTAAGCCAGAGGCTATCATCAGACAACCTAAAACACCGCTTAAAAACAACAAGCCCCGCACTAACGGATTGGCAAATAATCCCATGTGTGTTGCCGTCATAAAGCGCCAGATGAACGCTGTATTGGAGTGGGACTGCGACGTCCCGGTCAACAACTCGCCGGAGATGCCATTATAGTTCAGCGTCTGCAGGCTGCTGCGACCACCAAACAGCTCACCCTTCAAGGTTGTCACCGCAACATTTACATCGACTTTCCCAGGATTATTAATGGTGACACTGCTGATCCCTTCCGGACTGCGATTGCGCGCATCGGCGAGGATTTCACTTAGATTCGGCAACGGTGCTTGAGCGGCAGGTGCCACAAATCCGGCATCGGGTCGTTTTCCGCGAATGTCACGCATAAAACTGCCGATATCACCGTCATAGTTGGCACCTGCCACCATCGGTAGCAATTGCCCCGCTACCAACAATAATCCTGAGAACGTGAAGATCAGGTGAAATGGCAGCGCTGCAACACTGCTGGCAGCATGACCATCGAACCAGGAACGCTGGCCTTTAGCGGGTCTAAATGAGAAAAAGTCTTTGAAGATATTACGATGAATAATGACTCCAGTGATGATGGCCACAAACATAAACAGTGTGGCAATACCTACAATAGTGCGGCCAAGGCCCCGTGGCATGCCGTAAAGTTGATAATGGAATTGATAGAGAAAGTTGCCGCCGGCAGTTTCCCGAGCATGGAGTTGGTTGCCCGTCGCAGGATCCATCAGCAGCTGGTGCATACCTCTAGCCCCATTGGCCTGATGTCGTTGTTGCTCACTAGCCACGCGGTTTCCCTCAGCCTGGCGGTTCGTAGCCCTTGCGGTGTTTTCTCGCTCAGTAAACGCCGCTGTGTTTAGATTGTTGCTGCGAAAAGCGCTGTGCTCAGCATTTGGCTGCTGCATGTTGCTATCAGTTTCGGTATCGTGATTTTTTTCAGCGTGTTGCCAGTAATTGTCACTCGAAGGTCGAGGTTGTTCCGCATCGCTGTCGCGGCGCTCCGGCCTATTGTGCCAAGCGGAACCTTCCGGTTTTATCCTCGCAGACGCAGCGTCAGCATCGGCCTTTTGCCGCTGATGATGGGTGAACTGCGAATGGTCCTGGTTATTGGTGCCTGGGGCTGTTGCAGCGTTGTCAGCGGTTTGTTTAGCATTTTTACCGCCACCACCATCATGGCTGTGACCATCTTGTGCTTCACCTGGATTACGCCAGCGCAGGGTATAGATAGGGTTACGCGGGGTCGGTAGTTCGATATTCCACTGCTCTGCAGCTGGGGCCTGTTGCTGTAACAGTGTCAACGCCCGTTGCAGCCCTAAGCCATTATCATGAATTGAGGCCTGCTGGATTTCTGGCTGCATCCAGTTGGTGAGCTCTTGCCGATAAAAAGACAAGGTACCTGTGACAAAAATCGCAAACAGTAGCCAGCCCATCAATAAGCCGGTCCAGGTATGCACCCAAGTCATTGATTTACGAAGACTACGTGGTTGATCGAAGTTCATGCTACACCTCCAACCGGTAATAACCACAACATTAAACCGGCAATGGCAGACGGAACTGCCAGACCGAGTGTGGCACGCATGATGGTGCGGGCCTGGAACGCATAAATGACGGCTAATAGCTGCACAATAAATCCAAGCATCAAAGCGCTCATCGTGGCGTCAGCACTGGTCATGGGGAAGGTTTTTGCTATCAACATGCCAATAATACTGGCAACGGCATAGCCGCCTGGGCCTGCAAGCAAGCAGCGTAAACTAATGTTCAGCCAAGGAGTCCGGTCAATGCTTCCTTGATGAGATGTGGCGGATGTGGACATGGCATCTTCTCGTAATTAATTAAAAATTTATTAGAAATTTTCTACGTTCAGCAAACCGCACTCCACGGAGTGCGGTCAGCATCAAGTGCTAATTCACTGCTACAAATTAAAAGGAATATGTCGCCGAGGCATAGTAAGCCCGCCCCGGTTCGTTGTAGGTATTCGCCCCCTCTGATGCCCCGGTCGATTCTCGGAATAGACGGCGGTCAGTCAGGTTATTGATACCAAAGCCAAAGCGCCATGAATCGTTAAGGCGATAGTTGCCTCCCAAACTGAGCAAGCTGTATGGGTCTCGCTCTCGCAGATAGTCGCCTTCAGCGGCTGCTCCGGTGAAGGTAATCGTTTGTGGCTTTTGCTTTCCGTAGCGCGTCCAGGTGAATGACAACGTCAGATCATCCGTCGCTTCCCAGTCGAGCATGGAGTTAATGGTGTAGCGCGGGATGACAGACAGTGGTTGACCGGTATCTTCATTCCGGTTTTTATTCATATATGTCACATTGGTATTCCAGCTCAGGGTTGCACCATGTTCCCCAATTAGCGGTACTTTCAGGTTTCCTTCCACCCCTTCCACAATGGCCTTGGAGGCATTGGTCCACTGCAATAGATATGCGCCGGATTCTGTCTCACCATAAGGCACCATTCCGGAAACAATTTTGTTGTCATAATCATTACGAAAATAGGTGACACTGACATTCCAGCCTACATACTGGTATTGCAGTCCCAACTCTTTATTGATGCTGGTTTCCTGTGCCAGATTATCATTACCTAAGATGTAGCAGCCGCTACCTTGACTCGGATAATCGTTCGGGCAGCCAGTGCCACGGGTGTAGTACAGATAATTGGGATTAGATTGATACAGATTGGGTGCCTTAAATGCCTTGGCAATGCCAACTCGGAGTGTCAGGTCGTCAGTTAGCTCGTAAGCACTACTGAGATAAGGGCTCCAGTTATTGCCAAACTGATCATAGTGATCTAATCGCAGCCCCGCCGTCAGCATCCATTTATGGGTCAATTCAATGTTATCTTCAGCATAAAGCGCCTGGTATTTTGCTTCAGACTTGCCATCCCGATCGCTATCGCTGATCCCCTCGATGCTGCCGCCTCCGGAGGTAGTTTGCGATGTAGAATAAGGGTCATCTAACTTATCCTGACCGATTTCGAACCCAACGGTAGTGTTGTAGGCACGGTGCCATCGTTTAAACGGCACACTCGCGCTTCCAGTTAACAGTAAGGTTTCATAAGTTGAGGTGGACCAGCCACTGTCGTTAATGCTGCCTTCGACGCCGCCAACTAAACCTTCATTCATTCGGTAGTTGCGGGTATTTTCGTATGAGATGCTGAGGTTGGTATCACCCCAATCCCAGCTACCGCGATGGCTAATCGCACCGCTACTGCGATACATAACATTAGTTTCAGCCCCTTCATTCGCAAGGTCGGTCAAGGTTGTGGAGCCATTGCTATTTACCGCACGGTCACCGGAGTAGATATTGCCCTGACGGCTATACGATGCCTCAAATTCAACAACTTGTTGTTTGTTGGCATCCCAGCGGAGTAAGCCGCTGATATCTTTATTGCGTACACCTTCTCGGCCCGCGGGGGCGGTGGCGGTATCGCTGGTGGCGTATTTGGCGTTTAACAGCGGGCTGTCGGCATCAGTTTTATTGATATTGCCGTAAGTCCGAAATGACAGATTGTCGGTTACGCCACCGGAGAGATTGAATCCAGCGCGCTCACTGCTGCCCTCAAGGTCATCTTCGGGCTGGCTGGTATAAAGATTAACCGATCCCTTCCAGGTTTTTGTGGGCGCTTTGGTGATGATGTTCACTACGCCTCCCGATGCGCCGGAACCGTAGCGAGCCGCCGCTGGGCCACGCAGGACTTCAATGCTTTCGACCGCTTCCGCTGGCACCCAATTGGAGTCGCCGCGACTGTTACGCTCTCCTGACTTGCCCATGCGCACGGAACTGCGCGATGACACAGGCTTACCGTCGACAAGGATCAGCGTATTTTCTGGCCCCATACCACGCAAATCGATTTGGCGGTTGTTACCATATTGCCCCGAGGCACTATTACCGGTGAGGTTAACTCCGGGCATTTTGCGGATCAGTTCGGACAAATCGTTGGCCGGAGGTCGGCGTTCCAGGTCATCCGCAGTGATAATTGATACACCCAGTGATTGCTTTATCTGCTGTTCTGCAGTGCCAATGACGGTGATTTTTTCAATTTTCTGCTTAGCATCTTTTTGATGCTTTTTGCCCTTGTGGCCGTGATGCTTGTTGTTTTCATTGTCACTGTCACTGCTGGTTGTGCTACTCGTTGTTTGATCAATTACACTTTGATTTTCTGTATGATCTTCTGCCGCAGTGGCCATAGATGCACACAGCGCAATAGTGAGTGCGCTTGCCACTGAGATAGAGGTTGGGACTAGACGAGTCATTAATTACTCCCTTTTAAATATTAATGATAATCGTTATCATCCGTATTCTTAACAAAATAGCGTTTTAATACAATAAAAAAATTGTAAATGAGCGATTGTGTGCTAGTTATTCGATGGTTATAGGTTTTTACGTCGGAAAATTTGGCGTGAGGTCATCTGAAAATACACAAGTCCAGCCGCATGCAAAACGCGATTTTTAGCGAAACTGCAATAACGCATAACACCCATTGTTGCTACCAAAGATTGTGCTCTACCAATCGCGAGAAGGTCATAATTGTTGCGCTGATGCCCATTATTCACTGGGGTAAACCTGTTACAATGGGCCAATTCCCGCGTTTTTGGACTGGTAGCGGGGCCAGGCCAGCGCAGTCCGGGTTTCAGGAAGGTTCATGTCATCGCTGTCATCTCATTTATCCCATAGTCAATTGGCTGGCTGGCTCATATTGGCTACCTGGGGTTTGTATCTGTTGGTACTGGCTTTAGGTTGGCCTCCTTATCTACCGGCACTGGCGGCTTGGTTGGCGATTGGCTATTGCTGGAATGTGCTGAGCCGCTCTGCGCGTAAGCAGTCTGCTATTTTGTTTATTGCCGGAGTGGCGATGCTGATCTGGGGCTTGGCGCATGGGGTTGGCCTGGATATTTTTAATGCTACTACCCGCAACCTGCCGTTGTTGTCGATGTTTGTCGCCGTGTCCTTTCTGGCGCTGACCAATCCTGAGCAGGAAGATCAATCACAGCCGACGGGCAACAAGGGTTTTTGGTCGACGATTCTGTCCTGTCATCTATTGGGCGCAGCGATTAACTTGTCGATTATCTTTGTTGTCGGTGATCGTTTGGTACGCAAGAGTCCGTTGACCGATGAGCAGATCCGCGTATTGATGCGTGGCTTCTGTGCTGGCGCTTATTGGTCACCATTCTTTGTCGCCTTTGGGGTCGCGATGACTTATGCCCCAGGTGCGCAGTGGACCTCTACGTTTCTGCCTGGGGTGATTATGGCGGGTCTGATGTTTGCACTCACATACTTCGAAGCCAGCCGTGGCAATCTGCAGACCTTTCGGGGTTATCCCTTGAAACGCGACAGCCTGGTGATCCCCGGATTATTGGCTGTGGTGGTATTGACGCTGCACAGTTTGTACGAACAGATCAATATTCTGACGATCATCAGCGTTGTGGCGCCGGTGGGAGCTGTGCTGTTTTTACGCGGCAGACCTCGCCGCCAAGTGTTAGTCAATTATGTAGAACAGCGTCTGGCGGGTGTCGCTAGTCAGTTCTCGTTGTTCCTCGCTGCAGGGGTCTTCTCCACCGGAGTGGCAGCGATTATCACTTGTTATCCTGAACTATTTAGTTTTTCCGCCACGCATCTGACCCCGACATTATTCTGGGGTATCAGTGCCATTATGATTTTAGCGGCACTCATCGGGGTGCATCCGGTGGTCAGTGTGTCGCTGGTGGCGCCATTGCTGCTGCCGTTGGTGAGCAACATGAATCAGCTGGCTTTCCTCTATCTCTCCGTCTGGGGTACTGCCACTGCCGTAAGTCCGCTGTCAGGGGTGGGCTTGTCCATGGTGAGCCGCTATAACGCCAGCAGTCGCACTATTTTGCGGCAAAACTGGCGTTACATGCTGGCTATGTGGTTAGCCGCGGGTGGCGTCAATGCATTGTTGTTTGGCTAGACTAGTGATATTGAGTCCCTAAAGATATCAGGGTATCTGTAGGGAAAATCCACAGGCTTTAACTGCGTTGCGCCTCATGCGGAAATAGCTTCTGAAAATCCTTTGTAAGTCCTTTGTAAGATTGGTCATGCGTCATACGCCAAAAATCTCAGTACCGCATATCTGAACCATTTAATATTGCTTATATCGTTGTCGCTATGCCGTCTTGCAAGCATTAGGCTAACTGATAGTTGCAAATATCTGGGATTTGCCACTCCCATAGCTCAATTGTGAAAAGGATGTGTTGTACAGCAAAAGCTTATAACTTCATTGCTCTCTTCTGTATTGCCACGAATCTCTGAACAAGGTAAAAGACGAGGCGGCGGTTTGTGGACATCCATGTCCTTTACGATATTAGGCATCCTGCCCTGAGCTGGCTTCACGGTAACGCGTGTTAATTAATCATCCTGATACGGTGATGGGCCGCCATCGTTAATGAACTGATCAATACGCGCATCTAGCACTTTCATAGGGACTGAGCCAAGTTGCAGCACGGTATCGTGGAAATTGCGGATATCAAACTTGCTGCCCAGCGCAGTTGCTGCTTTGGCGCGATTTTTTTCAATATCCATTTCACCGAGATAATAAGACAGTGCCTGCCCTGGCCATGCAATATAACGGTCAACTTCGGTAGTGACTTCATGTACTGACAGTGCCGTATTATCCAGCATAAAGTCTTGGGCCTGCTTGCGTGTCCAGCCTTTGGCGTGGATCCCGGTATCCACGACCAGTCTTGCTGCCCGCCACATCTGGTAGCTCAACATGCCGAAAATTTCGTATGGCGTGTGGTAGATGCCCATCTCTTCACCCAGTTTTTCACAGTAAAGTGCCCAGCCTTCACCATAGGCAGAAATATAATAGTTGCGGCGAAACTCCGGCAGGGCTTTGTTCTCAGCCGCCAGTGGCATCTGGAACGCATGTCCGGGCGCAGATTCATGCAGCGTCAGCGCTGGCAGTGAGTACAACGGCCGCGATGGCAGATTGTAAGTGTTAACCAGATAGATCCCTGGGCCCCCACGACCGCCAGTGTAGAAGGGGGCTAAGTCATCCGGAACTGGCACAATTGCAAAGCGACGGCGTGGCAGCCGGCCAAACCAGTCGCCAGCGACTGCGTCAAATTCCTTGGCAATCCAGGCGGCGCGATCCAGCAGCGCTTGCGGAGTTTTGACATAAAATTGCGGGTCGGTGCGCAGGAAATCCAGAAAGGCTTTCAGGTCGCCTTTAAAACCCACCTGTTGCATGACCTGATGCATCCGCTCACGGATCTGGGCGACTTCATCCAGACCTATCTGGTGGATCTCATCGGCAGTTAAATCCAGTGTGGTGTATTTCTCAATCTGGGATTTATAAAAGGCTTTGCCATCAGGCAGGTCGCAGGCTGCCAAGGATTTTACCGCTCCTGGGATGTATTCCTTACGCAGAAAGCTCAGCACTTGTTGGTGCGCCGGGATCACATAATCGCTCATGGCTTTGAGGCCTGCGGCCTGCAGTTGGGTCTGCACCTCTGCCGGTATTGTGTCGGGCATTTTGGTAAAAGGTTTGAAAAACACGTTGTCTGCCGGTGTGGCAGTGGCAACGGATTCTGCGGTGGCATCACGGCCCTGCAAGGTAATTTGCGGCAGGGTAAAGCCACGCTGTAAACCGGCGCGCATATTATCAATGTTTTGCTGGAAGTAGCGTGGCATGTCAGCTAACCACTGCAGATAGTGACGATAATCTGCTTCGTTATGAAAGGTCTGATCCGTCATATAGGTGAGATCGCCCCAGAATGAGGTGTCACCAGATAGCGGTCGTTCATAGACTTTGTTTTCAATGTCAGACATTAACGAGCCAATTTGCTCTTTATAAACTGCCAGATTGATTTTATTGGCCGCGGACAGTTTGCTGCTATCGAGCTTGGCGAGCTGCTGTTCGACCTGCTGCCAGTATTTCAAGTGGGCTTGTTGTGTGTTGAAGCTGACATCCGGTAGCGAAGAAGGGACGGTATCCAGATCACTGTCTTCATCGACGCTGTTCTGATTTTGGCGCCATTGCCATTCGGTGGAATAAATTTTTTCAAATTGTTGGTTGGCATCAGCGGCCACGGCGGTGTATACCGGCTGCAACAGTGCACAGGCCGCCAGTAACATCGCACGGGAGCCCACGGCAAATTTCGGCACGTTCCTTCTCCTTGGGTGTTAAATAAAAAATGTATCTATCGTATACGCTATGAAAACCAAAATTAGAATCTTTGTTGTTGGGTGACATCAACCAGCCAAGATGTGCCACCGTTATTGGCAAGTTAGCCGATGCCGGGTTTGGCGAGGCAGATTGGCGTTGCTGGCACTTTCAGCCATCTCATTGTGTGGCTGTCATAGTTGGCAAAAGATTACGGTAACTGACCGCCCATTGCTACTGACGGCGCAAGTGATAGTGTTGCAAACTGTGTGATGACGTGTTGCTGATTTCCAATGCGTGCTGGAAGACAATCGTGGCTAACTGATGCTATTGGTGCCTGGCTGTCTGCTGCATAATGGGCATTGTTTAGTGGTCTCAACCCCAAATGCTCGGTAATTTAACCCGGCTGTCACCGAGATAACATGACAGCCCTGATGGCGGTTGTCTGTTACTGCTGGTGACCGCCTTTGTTATTAATGCCTGCGTACAGGCAAGGAGAATTCATGTCAGACAATGGCATTGGCGGCAAAACCCGCGAACAGGCATTGGCCGCGCTCAGCAACATGACCGCAGATGCAGTGGCAATCAGCCGTGATGAATATCAGGCGCGAATGTACAAAGCGCAATTGTATATGCAGCAACACGATATTGCCGCGCTTTACCTTAATGCCGGCACCAATCTGCGCTACTTTACGGCGCTGGAGTGGGGCACCAGTGAACGGCTGATGGGCGCAATTTTGCCCGCAAAGGGCGATTTACTGTATCTGGCTCCCGCGTTTGAAATCGATACTATCCGTGAACGACAGGTATTTGCGGGTGACATCTTCGGTTGGGAAGAGCATGAAAGTCCTTATGAATTACTGGTGCGAGTACTGGCCAAGCAGGGGATTGTTTCCGGCAAGTTAGCGTTGGATGAGTCCACTGCCTTCTTTATGGCTGACGGTATTGCTAAAGTCGCTGGTGGCCTTAGTCTGATTAATGGCGGTGTGGTGACTGCCCATTGCCGTATGCATAAGTCTGCGGCCGAGATTGCTTTAATCAAACAAGCCATGGCGATGACACTGGAAGTGCATAAAGCCGCCGCCAGTATTTTGCATGAAGGCATCAGCACCACCGAGGTAGAGCAGTTTATTGAAGCTGCTCATCGCAAAGTGGGCGCCTCGGGTTCCTATTTCTGCATTGTGCTGTTTGGCAAAGCCACTTCATTCCCGCATGGCGTTAAAGATCCACAGATCCTTAAAGCCGGTGATATGGTGCTGATTGACACTGGCTGTCGTTTGCAGGGATATCATTCCGACATTACCCGCAGTTATGTGTTCGGTGAAGCGACGGCACGGCAACGGCAGATTTGGCAGGCCGAACAAAACGCACAATTCGCCGCATTTGCGGCAGCAAAACTGGGACTGCCCTGTGGGGCGGTAGATGATGCGGCGCGCGCTTCTTTGCAACAGGATGGTTTAGGCCCAGACTACTGTTTGCCGGGGCTGCCACATCGGACTGGTCATGGTCTGGGGCTGGATATTCATGAGCAGCCTTACCTGGTGCGTGGCAACACCATCCCGCTGGAAACTGGCATGGTGTTTTCTAATGAACCCATGATAGTCGTGCCTGGGGAATTTGGCGTGCGTCTGGAAGATCACTTTTATATGGGTGAGCAAGGCCCAGAGTGGTTTACCCTGCCTAGCACTTCTATTGATGACCCATTCGGTAGACTGTGAGTCAGCCGCTGTAACCGGTGATTACTATCGATGAATTACTGGTTGTCACGGTTCGCCGTGCTTTCGAATAGCGCGGTGACAACCTCGGGTAACTGTGCCGCCATGCCACACTTTTTCAGGCAATGGCGGCATTGGTTACGTTTAGCACAACTCCATAAACACAGTTGCCATAACGCTTGTTTGGATTCCCGATCCAGACACTGTAAATCTGCCGCACAAAGATGCCCAGCCATTATCAGCTCTGCCAATTTGGTGTCACTGATTGCGATATGGATTTGTCTCGCCATCATCATCCTCGCTTGTATAATCACAAATGATAATTATTATCAATTATGATGCAACTTATTGCATTTGCTGTCCAGCTTGCGGAAATTTTGTGAACTGAAACAAATTTTTGGGTGATTAAGCAGAACTGTTGTAAGTAAGTTACCCTTAACAACGACTAATCGAGTAATACAACCGGAAGGATATTGTGGCCCCAGAACTCCAGACGATTGTTGATGATGCATATATGAGTCAACTTAGACAACAGATGCTGAAATTTGCCTGTTTGCAGCTGCGCGATGAGCATCTGGCGGAAGATGCGGTGCAGGAAGCCTTGATTGGCGCGATAAAAAATATCGGTGATTTTCGGCATCGCTCGGCGCTGAAAAGTTGGGTTTTTGGCATTCTCAAACACAAGATTGCTGATGTGCTGCGACAACGGCAGCGACAGTTAGACTTTAGTGAACTCGACGAGACTGAAACGATGCTGGAACAGCTGTTATTTGACAGTCGCGGTCACTGGAACGCCGGCGAGCAACCGCAACACTGGCAATCACCCCAGCAGTCAGCCGTGGATGAAAATTTCTGGCAGATCTTTGAGGCTTGTCTGGAGAACCTGCCGGAAGCACAAGCGCGGCTCTTTATGATGCGCGAGTTTATTGAGTTGGATTCAGAGGAAATCTGTCAGCTCCATGACATCAGCCTTAGCAACCTCTACGTCATGTTGTATCGGGCGCGCTTAAGGTTGCGGGAATGTCTGGAGATTAAGTGGTTTCAGGAGGCGCTATGATACTGAACTGTCGTGAAGCTGCGCGTTTGTTGTCTGAGGCGCAGGAGCGAGAGCTATCCTTAGGCGAGCGGTTAGCGCTACGGTTACATTTGATGTTTTGCGCTGGTTGCCGTAATTTCGGGAAACATGTCAATGTGTTACGTGAGCTTTCACGGCAATATGCGAGTGGTCGTCGGACCGATGGTAAGTAGGGTTAAGCGCGCGGTTGAGCCAGAAATCGATACTGATATAACGGCCAGCGCCATAAAAAAACAGCATTAACAACATCACAAAGTAAGTGACGGTAAATTCAATACCATTTTTCAGGATAGTGATACTTCCGGCTTCAGTGAGTTGTGCATAATCTCCTTGCTGTTGCACTAAGGCGATCACCTGTTGTTTGTGCTCCGCTGCTTGTTGCAACAGATCTTCTCGCCATTCCCAGGGCACCGTAAGCGTGGTTTCCGGCAATACATGCCAGCCGTTCTCCCAATGTGCGGTAACCGCAGCGACCACCATAGTGATCATCAGCGGCATAGAAAAGAGCCGGACACCGATACCCAGCAACAGCGATATTCCACCGATTAACTCAGCGGAACCTGCCAGAATTGCCATCAGCATCGGCGCCGGCATATTCAAGTATTCACTAAAATAATAGGCGGTATCTTCAAGTGCCGCGAGCTTTCCCCAACCTGCCAGGATAAATATCGGCGCCAGATATAGACGTAACAGCAGCAGTCCCAAGAAATCCAGCTGACTTACCCGTTGTGATAACGTGGTCAGGCGTCGATAACCTCGAAGCAAGATTGGCATCTGAACCTCCTGTTAATAGCGCGCCAACGGTCATCATCGCCTTGATGGACAAGGTCGCTGACCGATGACGCCTCGCTCTGACAATTCAGGGAGTAACGCGAGTAGTCCCCGTTGCAATTGGGCCTTAGGCCACTCAGGATAATGGGCGGCAATTTCCTGCAGCCACTGTTCAGTATTGGCCCCCGGATGGCTGCCGAGAATATGTAATGCCTGGCAAAGCAGGGGCGTGATGCTCATAAAGGTGACCTCATCATTCGCATCACGATAGAGCAATAAGCTGGTGGGGGCTTCCGGTGCGTGTAGCGGTTGATATGCCTCACCGATCAGCTGCACTGGAAACGTGTAATTTACCGCAATCGCCGCCGCGCTCAAATATACCGGCGCTGTTAGCGCACCACGCCAAGGCTGAAGCGGCGCAGCTTCACAAGTGGCGACTGCCAGTTCCAGCCATTCGTAGTGCAAGAGTTCCGGCAGAAACGGTTTGTCTGTCAGTCCCTGTGGATAGTGCTGTTGGATATAACTGACAAAGGTTGCCGGAATATCCAGAAACAGCGGACTGCTACAATGGTGTCGCGCAATAAACTCCATGAGTAACGGCTGCCATAACTCCCCGATTAACTTACGACTCAGTGGGAATGTGTTGTTGATAAAACCACTGATATTGTTCGCCACCAGCTCACGATAAACCTGTAACCGTCGCGGATTGAGTCCGTCAGCCACCGGCATCTCTGGTTGGCGCAGTTGTGCGGCAAACTGGTATTGCTGTTCACGAAAGTCGCGGTTAACTGGCATCGCGAACCTCCTCAACCTCGTGCTGATAGGTGGTTATCTGGGCTAACTCTGTCAGTAATTGTGTTAATGGCGGAATATTAAAATCCCGCTCCAGTAATGTCGGTTTGACTCCGTGAATGGCATACGTCTGTTGTAACAGGCGCCACACGGGATCAATAACGCTGGCACCATGTGTATCAATCAGCAAGCCATCGTCTTCGCGGAAGTGACCGGCCATGTGCAGGTAGCCGATCGCGGCGCTGGGCAGCGCCTGAATAAACGCCAATGGATCGTAGTCGTGGTTGCAGGCGTTAACATAGGTGTTATTCACGTCGAGCAGTAATTGACAACCGGAACGTTGTTGTACTTGCAGCAAAAACTCCAGTTCGGTCATTTCGGCACCGGGTGCCAGGTAATAGGAGGCATTTTCCAGGATCAACGGTTGTCGGAGATAATCCTGTACTTGCTGAATCCGTGTCACCACATAAGTCACTGCTGCTGGGGTAAAGGGGATCGGCAACAGATCGTACAGGTGACCATCGGCACTGCAGTAACTTAGATGTTCCGAGTAAATGCTGATTTCATGCTGCTGCATAAAGCGTTTGATTGATGCCAGTAATTCCATATCCAGCGGGTCTGGGCCGCCAATCGACAGCGACAGTCCATGGCAGATTAACGGGTAACGTTCGCTGACCCGCGCCAGTTGCTTGGCGTAGCGCCCCCCCAGTCCTAACCAGTTTTCCGGTGCCAGTTCCCAGAAATCCACTTCAGTGGGTGAGGTGGTTAATACTTCATCCAGCAGTTGTCGTCTCAGACCAAGTCCGGCACCTTGCGGCATTTGCATCATCTGCGCTCCTCTGCGATAAAGTGAATTGGCGAGCGACAAGCCACTCGCCATTGTCGATTAACCGCTGCTACCGGTTCACACGGTTGTCTTTGGATCGGCAGGCTTTTCCTCTTTCTCAGGTTTGGTTTTTTCAGGCATTTTTTTGTTGGTACCACAGGTCGCTTCCTGTTTCATTTTCTGCTCCGCACCACACTTCCCTTCGCCACATTTTCCTTCCTGTTTCATTTTTTGCTGTGGCACTTTGGTGGCTTTTTGCAGCTTTTTATTAGCACCGCAGCTGGCCTCTTCCGTTTTCTTGGCCCCGCAATTACCTTCAGCCGCGACGAGCTGATAGCCACTGCTAAGTTGGGTCATGGCAAATGGATTCGCCAGCGCCTGGGGGCCAACAGTTGCTGCGGTTAAGCCGGTCAGTGCCAGTGCCATAGTAGATACTTTTAACTGATTCATGGGTCTTTCCTCTCGTTGAATGGGGCTGGTACACACCGACAACTCGCAGACGTGTGTTGCTTGCCACCGAGTGGCAGTCTTTGCCTGTACTCGGTGGTCACATTCTTCTGTCGTGGCTACCGCGGAATTTCTTACAACAGACGTGGAAAATTTTGCCGCAATTGCGTGATTAACCTGATTGGCGTGCTATCAAAGGCTTTAAAGTTCAGCCACAACCAGCGAAGATACCGCTAATCTTCAAGGAATTAACTGAGGGACAGAAATGGTAGATCCTCTGGGCATTTTGCTGCTGGCTGCGGGTAAGGGACAGCGATTCAAGGCCGCCGGCGGCGTGGGCAATAAACTGCTGGCACCTTATGCCGATGCGGCAGGTCAGCAGCGTCCTTTACTGGCACTGACGCTGGCACAGGCGGCAGCTTCTGGTTTGCCACTGCATCTGGTGACTAGGCCACAGTCTGAGGCGATTGTTGATCTCGCCCAACAATTTGGTGCAACGGTGACCTTATTGGAAAGCGGCGGCAGCGGTGATTCCATTGCCGCTGGTGTGCAGGCTACAGCGAATTGGCGTGGTTGGCTGGTCGCGCCGGCGGATATGGCGTGGCTCTCGGCAGATGATTATCTGAAGGTTGCCGCCGCGCTGGTGAATGACAATGCTCAGGCACGATTGATGTGGCGGGATATTCCGGGGCATCCGGTGGGATTTGGGCGGGCCTATTTTACCGGGTTATCGGCACTGCGGGGTGATCAGGGCGCACGACAATTACTGTTGCCGCAATACTTGCAGTTACTTCCCGGACATGCGGGGGTGATTAAGGACGCGGATCTGCCACGTCCTTAATCGGTAAAACAATTAAATGGCGCAGCTGGCAGCGTCTTCGCTGATACTTTCCAGCGTGTCCAAGGTGCCCTGAACTACAGGGGCGGGTGTCAGGTGACCAAGATTCTTCACCCGCACAATGTCGGCCATAATCGCTAAAGCGATTTCCGCTGGCGTCTTACTGCCGAGCGCCAGTCCGATAGGGGCATGGATCCGTGCCAGTTCGGCGTCACTGAGTTCGCCAATGCGGATCAGTCGCTCGCGCCGTTTTCCCGAGTTGCGCGCAGAGCCCATTGCACCAATATAAAATGCTGGCGTATTAACCGCTTCCATCATGGTCAGATCATCCAGGCGCGGATCATGGGTTAACGCCACGATAGCAGTGTTGGCATGACAGCCATTTTCTTCCAGATACTTGGCAGGAAACGTCGGCAAAAGCCGCGCACCTTGTGGCAGTTCTGTTTCCAGTTTCTGTAACTGCTCAGCGCGTGGTTCACACAACAACACTTCAAATCCCAGCGCATAACCAAATTCAGCACAGTAATGAGCAACTGGTGAATAGCCTGCCAGCAACAGGCAGGGGGCCGCCGCCATATGGATATCGATGTCAGGATACTGACAACTGATGACGGTGTTACCGGAGTAATCACTGGGGACAATACTGTGGCAGGCATTGGGCAACGTGAGCTTTTTGACCAGCGCCTGATAACCTTGCACCGCTTGCAGTTGTTGGTGCAGATAGTCAACGGTTTGTGTTCCGGCGGGTAAGTATTCGACCAGCACATCCAGAATACCACCACAGGGCAAGCGCACTTCTGGCGCTAGCTCTCCGTCACCATAACGCACTACCTGGCTGGGTTCGGTCCAGCGCCCCGCAGCGATTTGGGTCAAGAAATGGTCTTCTACACAGCCGCCAGACAAAGAGCCACAATATTGGCCATCATGCCGCGCCACCAGCAATGACCCTGGAGAACGTGGCGATGATCCCCAAGTATGTAACACAGTACATAACCAGATAGCATCATGAGTAGCCCAGGCGCTGGCCTGTTGCAGCACTTTGGCATCGAGGGGCTGGGAAGATTGAGACATACATCGGTTCCTGTCAGCGACTAAGCAGAATAACAACTCGCCGCTTAGCTTAGCGATTGATGAAATAAAGCCCGACACAATCATCGGGCTTTATTGTCTAAGGCTTATGCCTTAAGTGCAGTTTTAACGTCATCCGGCGTCATCGGGATTTTTCTCAGTCTTACCCCAACCGCATTATAGATAGCATTGGCAATCGCCGGTGCTACAGGGGTTACTGCCGGCTCACCTAAACCAGAGGGGGCCATCTTGCTGGGCATAAACTCGATTTTGACTTCCGGAGTCTGGCCAATACGCAGCGGTGTGTATGTATCGAAGTTACCATCTTTGAACTTGCCATTAACCAGTTCAGTTCCTTCGTACAGTGCCATCGATAAGCCCCAGAGTGCAGCGCCCTGGCATTGGGCTTCTGCGCCATTCGGGTCAACAATAATTCCGGCATCTACCACAACGTACAGCTTCTGCACATCTACCAGCCCTGTAGCTTTATCAACATGCACCTGTGCGGCAACCGCTACCCAGGTTGGCATATCACGTTCCTGACCAAAAGTGGACGCGATGCCCAGTCCGGTACCTTCTGGTTGCGGGGCACCCCAGCCAATCATTGCGGCAGCCTTTTTCAATACGGCAGCCTGACGACTGGCGCCACCGGCAGCGATTGGACCACTACCCGCATTACGACCTTCAGCCGTCAGCAATCCCAGACGAAACTCCAGCGGATCTTTGCCTGCGTGGTGAGCCGCTTCATCCATAAAGCTTTCTACCGCCCAACCTACCCAACCTGGGCTAACTGAACGTAACCATCCGGGACGGAAAGAATCGTTCGCCAAGTCGTTGGAAACGGCACGTACCTTTTGCGCCCCGACGGTGTACCAGTGATCCGCTCCAGCGATAGAGAACGGGTCAAACGGTTGACCATTGATGCCTTTAGGCATAAATACCGGGATCATCACTTCGGTTGGCCAGCCCGCAGTGGCAGAATGTTCCATCGCGATCACGCCTTTGCTTTCGTCAAAGGCCATTTTCAGTTGCTGTACGGATGCAGAACGTGGGCTGTCGAACGCCAAATCTTGTGGTCGCATCATTAGCATCTTGACCGGTTTTCCGCCCAGCGCCTTAGAGGCTAATGCAGCGGGAACGGTGTAGTCACCGTTCAGACGGCGACCGAAACCACCGCCGAGCAAATACGCCCGAATGGTCACTTCATCTTCACTGACACCCAGAGCTTTGGCCACCACAGGTGTGGTCAGCGATTGCCACTGACAACCCGAATGAACTTCCCAAATGCCGTCCTGATTTTTGAACACCAGGGCATTCAGTGGCTCCATCTGTGCATGCAGTACAGTTGCCGTCAGATATTCATGTTCAATGGTGTCGCTAGCTTTGGCAAATACGGCATCGGTATTGGTATCACCGGTATCAAGAATGGCGCCTTTACTGCTGTCTTTCAGCAGTTCACGGCCATGATTGATAATATCCGCTTCTGATACTTTCGCTGCAGCACCCGCCTCCCAGCTGACTTTCACTTTTGCGGCAGCTTTTTGTGCAGCCATAAAGCTGTCGGCAATCACCATTACCCAGCCTGGGACTGTGCCACTTGGGTCGTCCAGAACGAGTGTCTGCTGGTAGCCTTTCACGGTTTTGGCTTCGCTATCATCCATTTGGGTGACTTTGGAACCATAACGGGTTGGCGGCAGCAAAGGTGCGGCATACACCATCCCCTCGACTTTGGCATCGATACCAAAAATCGCTTTACCGGTGGTTTTGTTGGCGATATCCAACGAAGTCACGGCTTTACCGACCAGCTTCAAATCATCATTGGGTTTCAGCGGCAATGCCTTCAGTTCATCAGCGGTGAACTGACGGGTCAGTCCCATCGCGACTAAATCACCGTAGCTGATCTCGCGGTTGCCAGAGATGACTTTACCATTGTGGGCTTCACAGGCGTGTGGTGAAACGCCCCATTTCTTAGCCGCTGCTTCAATCAGTGCGGTACGGCCGGCTGCCCCTGCCTGACGGTATACCGGCCAACTCTGTGATACTGACCAGCTACCACCAGTGACCATCAATCCCCATTTCTTGGCGCTATCAACGTGAACAATTTCCACGTTTTCCCAAGGTACTTCGAGCTCATCAGCCAGAATGCGGGCGATAGAGGTCCCCACATGCTGGCCCATCTCTGCACGGATAATGTTGACTTTAACTTTGCCGGCCTGATCGATGGAATACCACAGTGACGGTTCGTACAGCGAACCTTCATCTGGCAGAACTTTGCCATCGGCAGTTGCCGGGTCCATTGCAGCAAACACGCTGCGCGGGAAACCAAAGCTAACACCAACCGCCGTCATTGCCACCAGGAACCCACGACGGGTCATGCCGGAGGCTTCACGTTTATTAGACAGCCTGATCATCTTTTGCTCCCTGTTTCATCGCGTCTGCGGCTTCATGAATCGCTTCACGAATACGCACGTAAGTCATACAGCGACAGAGGTTGCCGCCCATTACCGCGTCAATTTCAGCATCTGACGGATTAGGAATATCTTTCAGCAGCGCAGCCGCCTGCATGATCTGACCTGATTGGCAATAGCCACATTGCGGCACCTGATGTTTTTGCCAGGCTTGTTGCAACGGATGATCACCTTTTTCAGACAGACCTTCGATAGTGGTAATGCTGGCACCTTCTACCGCCGATATCGGCGTAATACAGGAACGGGTAGCTCGGCCACCTACATGCACTGTACAGGCACCACAAGTACCGATACCGCAACCAAATTTGGTACCAGTCATGTCCAGTTCGTCACGGATCACCCACAGCAAAGGAGTGTCGCCATCAACGTCAGCCACCACCGGCTTACCATTTAAAATAAATTTCGCCATTTGTTCACTTCTCCCGTGAATTACTGCTCGAACCGGGGTTGATGACGGATCAAACCCACTTGCTGTTGTAGATTTGGCCAAGGTTGCTCGCCTGCGTTATGTCGCAGATATTCGGCAATGGCAGCAATTTCATCATCGCTAAGCGCATGGCGGAATGCTGGCATAACTACGCCAGGAATACCTTGGTTGCTTCTGACACCATCAAGCATCACGTTCACTAAGTTAGTTGGTTCATCCAGATGCACCGCACTGCCCAACGCCAATAATGGCCGACCTTTTTTCAAGGTGTTGCTACTAAAATGGCAGGACGCGCAGGCGGTAGCGTAGAGGCGGGCACCCTGGTTGATACGGGCATCAGGCATTGGAAGTTGTGCCTTAATGGCCGCTTGCAGTTTCGGATTTGCAGCCGGATCGTCGCTGTTATTACCTGCTATATCACCGAAATACACACTCAATGCTTTTAAGTCACTATCGGACAATGCGGCCAGACCGTGATGGACAACAGGAGCCATTGGTCCTGCAGCGCTACCGTGGAATGGTGAGTTACCGGTACGCAGATATTCATAAAAATCCTGTTGGCGCCACGGTAATGGTGAGGTGCTAGTCGCTGTCAGTGATGGCGCAATCCAACCATCAATCGGCGCACCTTCATAGATATGACTGTACTTTTCACCACCTAAAGAATTACGCGGAGTATGGCAGGCACCGCAGTGGGCAATCCCTTCAGCCAGATAGGCCCCACGATTCCATTCTGCGGATTTGTCGGTATGTTCCGCAAAGGCGCTGGTGTCAGCAAACAGCATTTTCCAGCCGGCTTGCAGGAAGCGGATATTCAGCGGGAACGGAATGCCGTTAGCTTTTTTCTCCTGCTTAACCGCGGGCACAGATGACATGATATAGGCATAGATCGATTTGATATCGTCATCAGTCATCTTGTTGAAATGTTCAAAAGGGAAGGCAGGTAGCAGATGATGACCATCGCGGCTGACACCAGTGCGCATGGCACGAATGAATGCCGCTTCAGACCAGTCACCAATGCCAGTCTCTGGGTCAGGTGTAATGTTGCTGGAATAGATAGTCCCGAAGTCGGTATTCATCTGATAGTTACCAGCGTACTCCTGACCACCTGGGGCGGTGTGACAAGTACTGCAATAACCAGCGGCAGCCAGCATCTTTCCATGAGCGATGGTTTCTGCTGAGAATTGATCCTTGGCTGGTGGCGTAATAGGTGCAATTTCGGGGTGCCAGGCGTAGATACCGAACAACACTAGTCCGGCAACCACCACACCACAAATGCTATAAATGATGCGCTTACGCATATCACATTGCCTCACAATTGAGTGGATGATAAAAGGGTAGGGTGAAAACCTAAAAATCCCTTTTTAAATTAATACATTATATTTATTTGCTGAATTCCTTGTCGCTACATTAAGATGTGCTTAATGTAACGTTTTCTGTTATTCATGTGATCTGGATAACAAAACGAGTTTAGTTTAATACAAAACCTTTTTACTGGTAAGCCTTTATGTCGCCGTGTGTGTAATTTCTGAATATTTATTCGGCAGTTATCATGTTGACCTGTATTAGTTGATTGGAATGCAGAGTGAAGGTCGACTAACATGCTGCACTTTTATTAAGACGCCACGTCTAATAGTGTCGGCATCTTAATCTGGCAATAAACGCCCACTTTGGGCACCATTGATTTCAGCGTAAGGGTGTGAAGATGACTTCAGGTAGTACACAGATAGCTTCAGGAAAACAGATGGTGTTAATCCTGATTGCGCTGGCGATGGGCACTTTTACGCTGGGGCTAACAGAGTTTTCGGTGATGCCAATGCTGCCGCTGGTCGCCGATAGTTTCGCGGTATCTGCGGCACAGTCAGGGCATATTATCAGTGCCTACGCGTTAGGGGTTGTCGTAGGCGCGCCGTTATTGATGCTGCTGACACCAACGCTGAACCGACGTACCGCCTTGGTACTATTTGCATTGATGATCTTTGTCTTTAATGGCCTGAGTGCAGCGGCTGCCTCATTTGAACAAATCGTGCTATTCCGTTTTTTAAGTGGTATTCCCCATGGCGCATATTTTGGTACCGCACTGTTATTTGGCGCGAAGTTGGCCCCCGAAGGTCGCAGCACCTTGTACATGTCGCGGGTATTTACCGGGCTGACCATTGCGACGATTGTCGGTGTGCCGGTGGCAACGTTGCTGGCACAACATTTCAGTTGGCGTTGGTCGTTGGTACTGGTGTCGTTATTGGCATTATTGACCTGCTTACTTCTGTGGCGGACCTTACCTTCGCTGCAAGCCGATAGCCAAGGATTACGCAGTGATCTCGCGGTACTGAAAAATCCCCTGGTGTGGCCAATTGTCGGTATCGCTGTGATCGGATTTGGTGGCGTGTTCTGTCTCTATACTTATCTTGCCGATACGATGTTGGACGTCACCAAGGTGCCGGATTACTACATCTCGATTGCGATGGTGATTTTCGGGGTTGGTTCCACCGTGGGTAACTGGCTGTTTGGTCAGGTGAGAGATCGTGTGGTTGCAAAAGTTACCGGCATTGGGTTGATCTATTGTACGGTGCTGGCGCTGGTCTACGTGCAAGCGGCAAACAATGTATGGTTTTTGTATAGTGTGGTGTTCCTGCTGGGCGCCAGTCTGGGGTTAACTACCGTGATCCAGGCAATGCTGATGCGGGTCGCCAAAGGCGGACATGCGGTTATTGGCGCGCTGCTGCAATGTGCCTTTAATAGCGCGAATGCCATCGGCCCCTTGGCCGGCAGTATGGTGTTGGCAAAAGGCTATGCGGCCAACTCCACGGGGTATGTGGCGGCTGCTTTGTTTGCTGGTGGTTTTGTGATGTGGTTTGTCAGCCGCGTGCAACGGCAAAGACAGGAACGACTGGCCGTCGGTTAGAGACCAAAACTACTAAAGTTGTCTGGTGTTGGTTGCTGTACCTGCGGATGTTGGCCAAGGTCAGCACGGCAACAAGCGTTCGAATTTACGATAAAAATGCCGAGTCTTAATCTCGGCATTCGAAATCAGCACCTCAGCACAAACTCCGGCATGCTATGCACCACTTATTTCATCATTCGTTCAGCAGTCACGTTATTATGTTGATACTATTGGATAGCCGTGTTTTTCCACTCTGGACTCGTTGTGCCCATTGAGCTTGCTTTAGGATTAATTGCTGCCGTCACTTCAATTGTCACCGCCATTATTGGCTTCGGCGGTGGTATGTTGCTTATCGCTGTGATGCCGTTGTTTCTGCCCGCGGCGGTGATTATCCCCATTCACGGCTTTACTCAGTTGGCCAGCAACGCCTCTCGGATGGCGTTTGATCTGCAAAACGTTAATCGTCAGCTGCTATGGCCATTCTTAATTGGCTCTATCGCCGGTATCGCCGTATTTGGTTGGCTACTGCTCAATATTCACAGTGATTATATTCCGCTGGCGATTGGTATCTATTTGTTACTGAACACCTGGAGTACCTGGTTTGCACGGTTGATCCTGCGTTATGAAAACTTCTATCTGGTGGGCTTTCTGCAAACAGGTTTAGGATTGGTGGTGGGCGCCACCGGCCCGCTGGGATTAAGCATTCTCAATAAACACATTGATGATCACAATGAGGTGATCGCCACTAGTTCGATGTTTATGACCATTACCCATCTGTCCAAGCTGGCGGTGTTTGGCGTGATGGGATTTGCGTTGTGGGATTATTTGCCAGTGTTACTAACAATGACGCTGTGCTCCATTGCGGGATCGTTTATCGGTACGCGCTTACGCCACAAAGTGCAACGTGAGCAGATAAAGCCGGTCATCAAAATATTGCTGACGTTATTGGCGCTTAACATGATTGCCAAGGTACTGTTATAAAAATAAAAACGCCCTTCGCATCATCACTGAATACGAAAGGCGGGAGCACAACTATTAGATTGCAGGCTGATTAGAAGCTGTAGTTCACCATGAGCTTCATGTACGTCATATCATTATCTTCAACGTCACTGCGGTCGTAGTTCATCAATCCCAGCTGTAAACGTGTCATCACGCCCGGAACTGCGGCAAATTTGTAGCTCAAATCCAGGTTAAGCTCTGAACCCCCATCGTAATGTTTGCCGCTAGCCGCGTTTATGCTCATGTTATCTATGTGGATATCAACGTAGAGCAGCTTGGGGGCCTAAGGCCTGAGAAATCAGGCAAAAAGCGAAATTCAGTTAAGCCAGATTTAGGAGGACACTCTGTCCTCCTCTTATTAAAATCTACGATGTATCGCACAGATATTGATTTTATTAAAGATTTTGTTATTTTCCGAGGTTGCCACTCGCTCACGCAAAGGCTTATAAAGGCACTCTAATCAGAATAGTTTAATCATTAATATCTTATTGATGTTAAAGCTGTAATTCCTCAACGATAAAGTTTAATAACTATGAGCTCAAAATTAACCTTGTTGGTAGCGTTATCATCAATAGCGCTGGGTGCGTGTGTGTCTAAAGATTCAAACCCATACCTGTATGACAGGTTACAGCATCCGGATAGAGTGGCTATGGATGAAACTACTCAGTTGGATGAAGTACTAACTGTTTCTTACATTGGAAAAGCGCTACTAGAGGATGATAATCGCGCGGCGTTAATGACAGAAATAACTGGTTCAAAGAAATATAAGTCGTGGGGTGTCTCAGAAACGTCCACTCTTGCGCAAATGGCAACCGATATGAATGCTGGTGTTGTCGGTTCTACGGCAGGTTATCAGACTGGTGCATTGGTTGCTGGTGCTGGCCTTATCCTCGGTGCAATCTTTGATGGCAGTCAGGATGTTTCATCGGGAGCGTGGTTTCCAGCAGATTATAAAGGAATGCATCTTGCGTCTAATACTGATGCTGTTAATGCGTTATGGGGCTTAGTGCAAAGCAAAGTTGATGCTATCGCTACACGCATTGGTTGGAAGGTGACTTGCACTTATGGTTGCGACAATGGTCAGGCAAAAGGACGTGTTTACTATTTTCAAGCACAAGCAACAAGTTCATTGTCTGCTCAATACATATATCGACCGCAAGATTTTACTCTGACATTTTACCAAGATGGTTTTGAACGAGTGGATGTCAAGGACCCAATCAATGCGCTTTTAGGACAACAAATGGCATGGAAAACCAAGGGAGATAACTCATTTTGTATGTGGCTAGGGAGTAAGCCCATCATGGATGGGGATAAACCGGCGGTTACGGAGAATAAAGAAGGCTACCCAACGCTGAGATGGCGTGAAGATATGGTTCAGACTCATCTTGGTCGGGATATCTTGCGATTTATTAATGATTCGCCTTATACCTTCTATGGCAATGAAAAAGTTTATCCAATCATGGTTTTCTTCAATGGTCAGATATATTCAATGATGGGCAATAGCAATAACCACATCGGATATAAGCTGAAGGATACGAGTGCTTTGTAGTAATAACTAAGCTGGAATAGTTGTGAATATCAACATTCAAACTTATTAATACACAATATTATCCCATTCCTCAGAGCTGGTGGTGTGAGCAACATCCTTGTTTGTAGGAGTGGGATATTTCGGCTCATGTTTTGCTTTGGCTAAAGCTGCTACAGCAGCGTCACGCCAACCTTCACGCCAATGAATAGTGAATCCTTGTAGTTCCAAAGCCAGTAGTAACTCGGGAGGGTTACATAAATGCCCGTTCAGCTTGCTCACTGGGTCGATTAGTGAGGGTAATTCACTGACCATACGATTGAATGCTTCTGTATAAGTTTCGGGGTCTACGATAATGGGGCGCGCAGCCATAATGTCAGGATTATGGTTTAGTGTTTCACCAAATTTTATGAAGATGAGGCCTTCGTTACCTGAGATGCCAACTGATCTGTTAATAAATTCCATCTAATTAATCCAGAAATCCATTTTGCATGGATAATATACCTTATCTATTAATTGTCTATCGTGCCCCCCTGAAACGAAATTAGAAATTGTCCAGTTAAGTAGTGGCGATTTATTTAGCACAAAAATATTTGAATATTCAGTTCCTAAATTCTGTTAACGACATCATTTGACGTTGATATCTCTATTATTACCTCTCAATCATTAGGGAACCGCCTTAATGGCGTTCCCCTTAATTTGAAGGTAAAGGCTATGGTTAATCAGTATTGGGACGAGTTGTACTTGTATGTCAAAAAAGAAGCCGATGGTCGGTGGCTTGGAATTGAGCTTGTCGGTAAAGACCCAGATATCTTTTTGCAAGAGTGTGATGATTTTACTGAAATCTGTACTTGGCGATCACAAGGACCCGAATGTGAGTACTACGACCCTATGCTGTTGATCCGTCTATTTATTATCTCATGGGCTAAGTCGTTACACGGTACCACCTCATGGCTCAAGGCACAGTTATTAATATACGCGACAGATTTTCAATTTAAGCAGCCAGCATTGCGTCAGCTATACACACTTTTTTTAGAAAGTGATAAACCTTTGCTAAGGCAACTTGAACTCACTGCTAACGATAAGAATGGATTAGCTCAAAAATCATTAGTTACAGCAGCAGAATCTGTGCTTGATGAATATCAAAAGCGTTGCGAAAAGCTTAACCGGCAATATTGTGGTGAGCAGCGTTGTTGGCAGGATACTGATTGGTTTTCTTCGACCTCATTGGAGGCTAGCTTGTTACGAGGAAGTCGTAAGTTAAGGCGGAGCAAAGATCGTAATTTTAACTGTTATCTCGCGGAGCTATTCATTGCCGCAATCGTTGTAAAAGAATTTTATCCTGAAAGTCCCTTATTGCACTCGCTAGCCATCATGCCGCTGCGCTTTCCAGTATCATTTGATTATTCAGAACATTATTTTCAACGTGAACTGCTGCATTTTTGCCTGCAGCAACGCGGTAATCGATTCCTATTCGAGCAATTAAGCCGTTTAGCCCCTGAGGACTTCCTATACCTCTGCAGTAAAACGACCTTTACTTTGTCAGAGGGAGAACTCCTAGTCAGATATTTTGATGAGTTTTATCCTGATGATGAGTTGATAGGTTGTTCACACACTAAAGCAGAATACTTGCAATGTTTTATTGACTTAGGTTTGATAGATCCAAAATTAGAAAATGCAAATACAGTGAACGGTAGATGATGGACAAGGAGAGTTCGATGCGTTCAGTCAATGCGGTGAAATCTGTACACCGACAGTGGATGATCCTCAAATTTCTTTCCCGGTCGGCTGAAGGCAAAACCACAGACGAAATCCTGGATCATTTAACATCGGAAGACGTTTCCCAACAGCTGCGTACTATTCAACGCGATTTGGCGTTCCTATCTGAAATATTTCATATCGAGAATGAAAGGAACGGGCATGAAGTGCGTTGGCGTTGGATGCCAGGAAGTTCTGGTGCATTGATGCCCGGCTTGTCATTTTCAGACTGTCTGTCTTTATTACTGGTAGAAAGTTCAATTAAGCCATTGCTACCTGTGCAGTTGCTCAAGCGTTTACAGCCACAGTTTGCTTTAGCAAAGCAAACATTGTCTCAGTCATCGTTGTTTGCAAACTGGTCCGAAAAATTTGCTTCTGCCGCGCCAGAGCTTAGTAATATCCCGCCGTTAATCGATGAAAAGGTATTGGAGCGGGTACAGAATGCCGTGTTACGCCAACAGCAGCTTGAGATCCGATACCAGGCAATCAATCATTCTGCACCTAGGCAATATCACCTCGCTCCCTTGGCACTCGTCCAGCGCGGCCAAGTGTTATATCTGATTGCGACTGTTGAAGGACATTCAGACATACGTCGATTTGCGATGCATCGCATGAGTTCAGCCGAACTTTTAGGGATGAATAACCCCATAACCGACTTTTCATTAAAAGCGTATCTTGCTGCAGGAGGTATGCAGTTCGCCAGCGATGACGCAGCTGGTTCTATCCAACTTAAAGCTCGCGTGCGTAAGCAACAAGCAAGCTTTATCGCAGAGCAACCCATAGCAGAAGATATGGAGTTAACTCCGATAGATGATGATTGGTATCGACTTGAAGCTACCGTCTCCGATAGCTGGCAACTGCGTTGGTGGATTATGTCTCATGCAGCCGATATTGAAGTGTTAGAGCCCGAAAACTTGAGGGCAAACGTAAGTAAACAATTGGAAAACGCGGTAGCGTTGTATTCTTAAAAGGAAGAAAAATGAATCATTTAGTTGAGGTTAGCAAGGAAGCACTTGCTCAGATGTTACTTAATGGCTTTGAAGCTTTTGTCATTAAGCATGGTAACAAGAAGCGCAGTGGCATAGAGTTTCATGCATCTCTGTATGGCGATATCGACATTGACGAAGAGAACGATGAGTACCGTAACCGAATTCAGTTTGTTTCTGTTGATACATCTGCGGAGATGGCTAGTGGTTCAGTGGGTAACAAAGCTGAAGCTGAAGATTTAAAAGAAGATATCGCAGAACAGTTGGGATATTACCGTCTAGGCAATATCCATAGTCATCCTTATCTCAAGGATGAGATGCCATTAGATCAGGTTAGAGAACGTGGGTGTCTATTTTCTGAAGGAGACGACGAATTCTTTCTGCTGGAGTTAGATAAATATAATCCTGGCGCGTACATACTGGAACTGGTACTTACCATCAAACAATTGGAAAAGCAGAATACCGCCAGAGATGGACGCATTGATGATCAAGTTATTGAGTTCTCAGTGGGAAACTGTAAGTGTTTTCTTCGTGCACAAGCATTCTCAAAAACTGATGATGGCGAATTAATCGAAGAACCGACAAAACTTATTTGTGAGTATTTAGAAGAGTTTACTTACATCGGTGCAGATTTTGGTCGAGTAGCGGCTAAAGAAAACCGTAAACGAGTACTTGAGTACAAACCTCGTTAACGCTTGATGAGGCTTGGGAACACCCAGCCTCTAATTATGCTGTTAATACGCGATTTGGTAATTGCACTGATAGGTAAATGTTCCCAACGCATAATGGATTTAGCGGAATGAAGCAGTCAAAGAACTTTGAGCATATAAAAAACAAGTGGCCCGAGTTATATCAATTAGGGGTATTTGCCGAAGAATACGCAATTTCTGATCCTCAGAGTTCTTTGGTAAAAATGCGTTGTTTTGCTGAAAAAGTGGTGGGGTATCTTTACAACGAATTGCGCCTACCGGTACTGCCAAACGCTAATATCTACGACAAGCTCATTTCCGACGAGTTTACCTCCGTAGTGCCGCAGCTTATTAGCGATAAGCTGCATGCTCTGCGTAAAAGCGGTAACCAAGCCGCGCATGATGGCAAAGTTGACCAACAGCAAGCCATCTGGATTTTAAAAGAAGGCTACTTCATTGCTTGCTACTTATTCATGGCTTACGACGGTGGCAAACAGCAAGATTGTCCTGAGTTTGTACAACCACAGCAACAGCAACCTGCGTCGCAAGATCACATTGAATATCAGCGTAAAAATAAAAAACTACAGCAGCAACTTGCCGAAAACGAAGCGCGTTTGCAGCAAGCGCTTGCTGAGTTAGATCAAGCGCAGCAGGCGCAAGCTGATGCTCAGCGTAAGGCCGCAATACTGCAACAAACTATCAATCAGACCAAGATTGACAGCATCAAGCAACAAAACCCCACCATTACTTCTAGTTTCGATTTCAAAGAAGCGGAAACACGCGCGCGTATCATCGACATGGATCTGCGCGCCGCCGGTTGGAATGTCTCATTGGATGAAAGCTCTACCGACGAAGTGCGCAAAGAGTTTGTGGTACCTCACCAGCCAACAACTAGCGGTATGGGCCGAGTCGATTACGTACTGTTTGATGACGATGAAAAGCCGTTAGCGGTGATTGAAGCCAAGCGCACTCGTGAATCGGTAGAGAAAGGTCGAGAGCAAGCCAAAATTTATGCAGATGCGCTGGATAAAGAATACGGTCAACGACCGGTAATCTTTTATTCCAATGGTTACGACATCCGCATTTTGGATGACAAACAAGGCTACAACAGCCGTAAAATTTACGGTTATTACTCCAAAGACAGCCTGCAATATCTCATTAAGCAGCGCGGTCTTAAACAGGATTTAAACCAAACCCCCATCGATACCAATGTCGCTGGGCGTTTGTATCAGATTGAAACCATTACTCGGGTGTGCGAGCGGTTTAGCGATAAACGCCGTAAGGCGCTTATTGTGCAAGCCACAGGCACTGGTAAAACGCGCGTTGCCATTGCCTTGGCCAAAAGACTATTGGATGCTAGTTGGGCCAAACGTGTGCTGTTTTTGTGTGACCGCAAAGAGCTGCGCAAACAGGCGGGCAATGCCTTTAACGAATTTACCCAAGAGCCACTGTATATACTGGGTAAAAGTAAGAAAGAGTTAGCCAATAGTGCGCGAGTATTTATTGCTACCTATCCGGGCATGATGCGCATCTTTCAACAGTACGATGTCGGTTACTTTGACCTTATTGTTGCCGATGAATCGCACCGTTCCATCTACAACATCTATGGCGATATTTTTAAATACTTCGATGCATTAGAAGTTGGACTCACTGCGACGCCAGTGGAAATGGTGTCCCGTTCTACCTGCATTAAACTGCCCACCGCCAACTACCCTCTGGAGCAGGCCATTGAAGAGCGTAATTTGGTCCCCTTTAAAATTGTTAGCTTAACCACTAAATTTCTACGCGATGGTATCAGTAAAGACACCCTGACCGATGAACAAGTTGCTGAGTTGGAAGACCAAGGACTAGATCCCAATGACCTCGACTTCAGTGCCAGCCAAATTGATGAAACGGTCAAAAACAAAGATACCAACCGCATCATCCTGCGTAATTTGATGGAAAAGGGGTTGCGTGATGCTGATGGGCAATTGCCCGGAAAGTCCATCGTATTTGCTCGTAACATCAACCATGCTGAGTTACTGGCAGAGCTGTTCAGTGAACTGTATCCACAGCTTGGTGCTAATTTCTGCCGCGTGATCCATTCTAAATATGAACGCGCCGAAGAACTGATTGATGATTTCAAATCGACGGCCGAGAGCAGTGTGCGTATTGCCATCTCGGTTGACATGCTCGATACCGGTATTGATGTGCCCGAAGTGGTCAACCTGGTGTTTGCCAAGCCGGTAAAATCCAAGGTGAAGTTCTGGCAGATGATTGGCCGTGGTACGCGCCTGTGTAAAAACCTTTATGGGCCAGGCAAAGATAAAACCCACTTCCTGATTTTCGACCATTGGGGCAATTTTGAATATTTTGCAATGGATCCTGCTGAGGAAGATGTGGTGCAAAACAAATCGCTGTTGCAAAAGTTGTTTGAGGCAAGAGTATTGCTGGCAGAAACCGCACTGAAAAAAGCCGATATCGCAACCTTTGATGACGTCATTAAGCTGATCCACGCCGACATAGGCGCGCTGGATATGAACACCATCGCGGTGCGGGATAACTGGCAAGTGGTGGAGCGCTGCAAGGATGAAAAATACCTCAACCAGTTTGCGCCCAAAACTAAAGCGGAGCTGTATCAGCAGATTGCACCATTAATGCAGTGGCGCAATATCATGGGGCAGAGCGAAGCGTTTAAGTTCGATAACGACATGGCCACTATCCAAACGCTGCGCTACATTGACCCGAGCCAAATTGACCCGTTACGTATAGCGCTGGTGGCCAAAATTGCCAAATTGCAAATGCACCTCAACGAAGTGCGCGCCAAAGCCAGCGACATCGCAGCCATCCAACAAGACAGTTACTGGCAAGACCTCAGTTTTGCCCAATTAGAACAAAGCCGCAAAGCACTGCGTGGTATTATCCATCTGCGCGATAAAGTGGCTCTGCCGCCTGCTACCGATTATGTCATCGACATCAAAGAGAACGCCGATGAAATCCGTGAAACTTCACGAGCAGCCAATATCGTGTCGATTGATTATCAGATCTATCGCCAAGAGGTCGAAAAGACGCTTGAACCGCTATTTGCCACCGATGTGGTGCTGAAAAAAATTCGGGCAGGGGAATTAGTAACCGAACAGGAGTTGGTGCAACTTAACTCGCTGGTACACACCCAAAATCCCAATGTAGACTTGAACACCTTAAAAGCGTTTTTCCCGGAATCGACAGTCTCGCTGGATAAAATTCTGCGCACCATTATCGGCATGGACCAAGAAGTCATCGAGCGGGAATTTACCGTATTTGTGCAGCAAACCCATACGGTGATGAATGCCAAACAACAACGCTTTATCGGCATGTTGAAAAATTACTTGATCCGCTATGGAGCAATCAATATCGGTCAGTTATACGACCAGCCCTTTACCAGCATTCACGACATGGGGCTGGATGGCGTATTCAGTGAACAACAGGCCAATGTCATTCAACAATTTATTCAGCAGTTTGATGTGGTGTTAGGTCAACCGCACACCCGAATTGAACGTGCTATCACTCTTTAATTTAAGTAGTACAGGACAACCATGATCACCGGTCAGTTAAGAAGTAAAATTGACAAACTCTGGGAAGAATTTTGGACAGGCGGTATCACCAACCCGCTCACCGTGATTGAGCAAATCACCTTTCTGATTTATGCCCGCATGTTAGACATGAACGAGCAAGCGGATGAAAAGCGTGCTGCCCGTACTGGTCGCCCATTCAACCGCCGCTTTGCTGATTATGAGCAACACCTGCGCTGGCAAAACTTCCGTCATTTAGGTGCCGATAAGTTGTATAAGCTGGTGAAAGATGAGCTGTTCCCCTATTTTGCCGAAAGCTCTGCCAGTACCGTTACCGCTTCAGAAGATGGCTCACTGTTTGCCGACTTTATGAAAGACGCGCAACTGATGATCCAAAAGCACAGTTTGCTGGTGAAAGCGGTCGAAATGGTCAATGACCTGCCATTGGATAACGCCGATACCAAAGGCGATTTGTACGAATACCTGCTGAGTAAACTCACTACCGCCGGTATTAACGGTCAGTTCAGAACCCCGCGCCACATTATCCGCACCATGGTGGAAATGTTAGACCCCAGCGTGAACAGCCGTATTTGCGATCCGGCCTGTGGTACCGGCGGCTTTTTGGTGACCGCCTACGAATACCTGTTGCAGAAATACACCTCCGCCGATGCAGTAGAGCGTGAGCCGCTGTTCGACAGTGACGGCAAGCCATTGCTGGACATCAATGGTCAGCAGCAGGTCAACTTGCTGTATGCCGGTGACTTAATTACCCCAGAACAACGCGAATATATCGATAGCGATATGTTCTACGGTTTTGACTTTGACTCCACCATGTTACGGGTAGCGGCGATGAACTTGGTGATGCACGGTATTCGCCAGCCCGACATTCATTACCAAGATACCTTAAGCCAAAGCTTTAAAGAGCGTTACCCCAAAGAGGCATCCGAAGGTTTTGACATTATTCTGGCGAATCCGCCGTTTAAAGGCAGCCTCGATGAAGAGGATATTTGCCCCAACGTACTGCGTAAAGTTAAAACCAAAAAAACTGAACTGCTGTTTGTGGCGCAAATTGAAAACATGCTCAAAATCGGTGGCCAGTCGGCCACCATTGTGCCCGATGGCGTATTGTTCGGTTCATCTAAAGCCCACCAGCAGTTACGTTCACAGCTGGTGGAGCATAACCAGTTAGAAGCGGTTATCTCACTGCCCAGCGGCGTATTCAAACCTTACGCTGGCGTGTCTACCGCCATTTTGATTTTCACCAAAGGCGGTAGCACCAATAACGTCTGGTTTTATGATGTGCAGGCCGATGGTTTCAGCCTGGATGACAAGCGTAACCCGATTAAAGACAACGACCTGCCTGACCTGCTCCAGCAATACCGCGCCTACCAACAAGCGGTCAGCAGCAATGCTTCGTTAGCGCCGTGGCAGGATAAAACTGAAAAGGCATTTATTGTCAGCAAAGACGCTATTGTGGCGCAAAACTACGACCTCTCCATCAACCGCTACAAAGAGGTGGTGTATGAAGCGCAAACCTACGAAGACCCAAAAGTAATTCTCGGTAAGCTTAAAACACTGGAAAACGAGATTCTTGCTGACTTAGCAGCATTGGAGAAAATGCTATGAGTTGGCCGATGGTGAAGTTGGGAGATGTTTGTGCCTTAGTAAATGGAGATCGAGGTAAAAACTATCCATCAAAAGAGGCTCTTTTTTCAGATGGAATTCCGTTCATCAATGCAGGCAATTTGCAGAATGACCTTTCAATAAAATGTGAGGGGGCAAATTACATAACGGAAGAACGGTTTTCTCTCCTGAGTAACGGTAAAGTTCAAGTTAATGATATTTTATTCTGTCTTCGCGGTTCTCTCGGAAAGTTTGCGATTGTTGGAAAAGAGATTTCAAAAGGGGCTATTGCATCTTCTTTGGTAATCATTCGCCCAAAATGCCAGTTAAATAATAGTTTTTTAAAAAACTATCTACGAAGTTCGTTATGTAAAAGAGAAATAGAGCGTTTCGAAAATGGTGCTGCTCAACCAAATTTGTCAGCGAAGGATTTGAAGGAATTCCTTATACCTCTGCCACCACTCGCAGAGCAGCAACGCATTGCGGCGATTCTGGATAAAGCCGATGCCATTCGCCAAAAGCGCCAACAAGCCATCAAGCTGGCCGACGACTTCCTCCGCAGTGTGTTTCTGGAGATGTTTGGCGATCCGGTCACCAATCCGAAAGGTTGGACTGTAGGCACAATTAGAGATTTAGTAACGTCGGTTAATTACGGAACATCAGCGAAGGCATCTGAGACTGATGGTGAGTTTCCTATTCTTCGTATGGGCAATATTACCTATGAAGGAAAGTGGGATTTTACCGACCTTAAATATATTGATTTAAGCGAAAAAGACCAAGATAAGTATCTAGCTAAAAAAGGTGACCTTTTGTTTAATCGCACCAACAGTAAAGAGCTGGTGGGTAAAACGGCGGTCTTTAATGAAGAAGAATCAATGGCAATTGCCGGTTATCTGATTCGAGTTCGTACTAATGAGCTTGGTAATCCGTGGTATATCTCAGCGTATTTAAACTCGATTCACGGTAAGCAGACCTTGCTAAATATGTGCAAAAGCATTGTGGGTATGGCAAATATCAATGCTCAAGAACTCCAAGATATCCAAATTATGCTGCCACCATTGAGCTTACAAGATAGATTTGCTTCCATTGTAAATGCCGTGAATGAACGGTTGTCTAAGAATGCTGTATCAAGCAACTATCTGACGGATTTGTTTAACGCGCTTTCCCAAAAAGCTTTCTCCGGCCAACTATAAACACAAGGATGGTTTATGCCGTTAGATCTCAGTAACACCTTGGTGGTCGGTATCTCCGCCACTGCGCTGTTTGATATGAACGAGTCAGACAGAATGTTTCGTGAGACGAAGGCAGATGATCCGGATAAAGCCATTGAGCTATTTCGTGACTATATGCGCGCGCATGAAGATATTCCGCTGGCACCCGGCACCGGCTTTCCGCTCGTCAAGGCCTTGTTGGGGCTGAACCAGTACATGCAAGCAGGTGATAAGTCGCCGCTGGTGGAAGTGGTGGTGATGTCACGCAACAGCCCAGATACGGGCTTGCGGGTACTCAAAACCATTCGCCACGAAAAACTGAATATCACCCGCTCGGCGTTTACTGCCGGTGAATCGGCGGCTGATTATGTGGAAGCGTTTGATGTGGACTTGTTTCTCACCACCGACGTGGCCGATGCGCAAAAGGTGATTGACTCGGGTCATAGTGCCGCCGCCATTTTAAAAGATCCGCCGAAAGATCATGCAAGCATTCCCGAGGGGCAAGTGCGCATCGCCTTCGACGGTGATGCCGTGCTGTTTTCTGATAAAAGCGAACTGGTGTATAAAACCCAAGGTATGGCAGCGTTTCACGCGCAGGAAGATGCGATGCAAGATACGCCGATGGAAGAAGGTCCTTACGCCACCTTGCTGAAGAAACTCGCCAAACTGCAAGACCGCCTGCCAATGCGGGTGGAATACTCGCCAGTGCGTATCGCCATTGTCACCGCCCGCAACAGCCCGTCAGAAATGCGAGTGATTAAAACCCTGCGCGCCTGGGGCGTGTATGTGGATGAAGCCTTTTTCTTGGGCGGGTTAGAGAAGGACAAGGTATTAAAAGCCTTTAAACCGCATATCTTTTTTGATGACCAAGACGTACATCTGGATGCCGCGGCCAACTTAGTCCCCTCTGGCAAAGTGCCATATTTGAGCACTTCGCGACTCCCTACTGTGCTAGTGAAAGAAACAACTAATAGCGATGCAGAGTGATAAACGCCTGTTAATGGCGGTTTTAAAGATACATCTTTTTGATTTTACAAAATTGGTTACTAAAACATTAACAGGGTGTGACGCTGCACATTTATTTATCAAACACTAAATGATAACTTCATAAATTATAAGTGTTATTTCGGTGTTGTATGAGAATAGCTCAGCTGGCATTAACCAACTTCCGTGCGTTTAAAGCCACTCAAACCCTACCATTTGCGCCGGTCACATTGCTGTTTGGTGCTAACAGTGTCGGTAAAAGCAGTGTATTGCTGGCACTGTTTTACTTACAAGAAATCCTCACACAAGGCGATTGCAGTCCCAAACGTATTAAGGCGCTGGGCAGTAAATATGTGGGTGGCTTTGGTTCGTTAGTGCATGGCAAAGATCTTAATAATGCCATTGTGCTTAATGTGCGCTATGACAAACCAACGTCAGAGTCGGGCAGCAGTTACCAGCAAACCGCGCAGTTTATTGAAGAACTGCTTGGGCAGCGCCATGCCTCCCAGTCGTCATATCTCACTATTTCTAGCCCAAGTGAATGGGCCAACAGTGTCAATATTGAGTTAGAAATTCGCTGGCATGCCAGTAGTCAAAGTGCTTACGTTGCGCGTTATAGCGTGTGGGCTGATGACTTGTTTATTGCCGAAGCGGTAAGTGATGAACCCAACCAAAATGCAGCAGTGCAGCTGATCAATTATCAACATCCACTGTTGCGCTGTGATGCTGAGACCGCGAACAATGTCAGCCAAGGCGAAATATTTCAGCAGTGGTTGTTGGAGGCTGGCACCTCGATACCTCAGCCAGTGAGTTGCCCCTATACCCAAAGTGAATATACCCATTCGTTGTTTGAGTTTGAATCGCGCTGCGGCGCTTTGCCAAAACTGGGGACAACCTTATCCACCAGCTTAGAATCAGATTCACCATTAAATACTGCGCGGCTTAATGAGGTGCTGAGTGATCTGTTTGTGGCACCGCTTGATAACTTGACCAAGTTACTCAATGACAGCTTGTCGATCGGCCCATTGCGACGCATTCCCGACCGTTATTATGGTTCTGATGATTATATTCAACAGATGGATTGGTACAGCGGCGAGGCCAGTTGGGATGCGATTCAACATGCAGATGATCGGTTAATCAGTGAGTGTAACCACTGGCTTGGCGACGAGCATTTAGCTTTGGGAATGGCGCTCGCCAAAAAGCATCCATCTGACCAAGAGCACTTCAGTTTGAATGGGCAACCATTAGCGGCACCGTTGCTACCGAGTACCGATAAAGTTGTGCTGTGGGACGTGCATCATCACATTGAAGTGACCCCTGCAGATGTCGGTGCCGGTGTCGCGCAAATCTTCCCATTAGTCATTGCAGCTACCCAGCCCCGTAAAGGCATAGTGTGTTGCGAGCAGCCAGAGCTGCACGTACATCCCAAGGTGCAAGTAGCCATTGGTGATTTGTTAACGCAATGCCAAGCAGGTAACCAGTTTTTAATTGAAACCCATAGTGAACATCTGGTGTTGCGGTTATTGCGGCGTATTCGTGAAAGTGAACAGCAGCAGTTGCCATCGGGTTATACACCATTAACTCCAGCAGATATTTCGCTGTTGTATCTGGAATCCAGCGACGAAGGTACGCAGGTGATCAACACGCAGATCACCTCAGATGGAGATTTAGCCAATGATTGGCCCAATGGCTTTTTTGAGGAGCGTGACGAGGAGTTGTTCTAGTGTTCAAGGAGATTGCGCTCGACCCTCAATGTATGGCTGAATTTGAATATTATGGCCTGCTCAAAAATAGCTTTGGCCCCGAACGAGGACGCTATCTTATCGCGCCGCTACGAGAGTGGGTGCAGGCCGCTGTGCGGGCATTAAAAGCTTCCAATATCTCTCCTGTTAAGCGTAAGTCAGTCAGTAATTTTCTGAATAAACTACAGCGAGATAAGCGCAACCTGTACTTTTTGCTACCGAAAGATCGTCAAAGTGTTGCAACCGATGGCTTTGAACCATGGCGCCAGTGGTTGGTATGCCAGCAACACATGCGACCCTTTGCCGCGGTGGTGAGTGAACAACCGATTGATTGTGGCCTCAACTTTCTTGCTTTGCTGGATGACGAAACTTGTTGGCCGGTTTCGCCGACGATTCAGGTTGAACGACAAGTTGCCAGTATTGCTGTCGCCTTACTGCCGCTGTGGTATTTGGCGAAGGAGGTGGTCATTATCGATGCTTATTTCCGTTTTGCAATGAATCCTCTGTTACAACAATTAGTCAGAGATATGGCGCGTTATCAGTCGGTAGGTACGCTGACCATTGTGACTACTATGGAAACTGCGAACCTTGAGCAAGTGTATCAACGTGAATTTTCCAGCAAACACGCTTCACTTCCTGCCATCAACTTAATTACCGCCCCTAAAGGATACTTTCATGACCGCTATATGCTGACCAATGTGGGTAGCATTAAGGCGGGGCATGGTTTCAGTGTGGATGTTGAAAAAGGTGTGCAGGCGGACAAATTGAGTTTGAGTTTATGCGGTGAGAGCGAAAGTGCAGATGCCCACCAGCATCTGCACTCTTTGCTACAACGTCAGCTAGTGCAGCAATGGCAGTGGCCCGCAATGCAAAATTAGGAGTTGTAACGCGAGCATGGAATTACATTTTAAGGATATTTCCGGTAAAGACAGTGTGGGAGATTTCACCTGGATTCACCAAAGTGGCCGCCAAGCAGTGTTAATCGATATGGTGTCTGCAGGTGAGGTTCGAGCCGGTTTAGAAGCTATTAAGTTGTGGTTAGTTGAGCAGCAATCTACAGAAGTATTTACTGTTACTGCACTGTTAGCGGCGCTTCACACCATTTTGCTTGAACATAGAGCACAAGCTGCTTGTGCGGTGTTGACGGCATTACCGCATCACCAATACGAGTGCTACTCGGTGGGAAACCTGCGTTTTTATCGTGTTGATGAGCAAGTACGGCCCATAAATGGGCAATCTTTTGAAGTGCAGCCTTCGCAAGTTTTGGGGCAGGTACAGTTCCCATCAGCGCAATATCAACGATTTGATGCCACTGAAAAAGGTCTGTTTCTGGTCACATCCGACGGATTAAATGATAGCCGACTCCAACAAGCTCAACTGAGCGCTGAGAAGTTGAAAGCGGGAAACCTGTACCAAGCGTTTCTCCCCGCGGTGCAGGAGCAAGATTGGTCGATTTTGATGTTTCCGATGTCTACTACGCAGACCTTTGTGGATTCGCACTGGCCATATAATCCCTTTGTTGGACCGCAAGAAGAGCGCGAACATGAGCGTCGAGCACTGGGTGAATTGGCAACGGCTTTATTTGCCGTACCGCAATTTAATGGTTTTCGCATTGTGGCTTGTCCGCCGCTTCTGACTGCCAATAGATCGCGTCTTTTTGATGGCCTGTTGGTATATCCTTTTGGGGTGATGCCATTGGAACTTAAAGATCACCATGGGCATATCACTCTCAACATCGATAGCCGCAACGGCATGCAAGTGAATAATGACCTTGGCTGCACAAGCTTTGCTAATCCAGTGCATAAGCTGAGGGAAGGTTTACGGCCATTTGCCGATCACTCATTACTCAAACCCTTAGACCCAATGCTCAAAAATGCTGCAGCTGTAGTGTTTACTTCGGCAAACGCTGAGGTGGAGTGTATTTATAATGGTGGGTCATTTGCGTTGCCATTTACTCAGGCGGGTGAGGTGATGGTAGCTTCAACGGCGACCTTCACCGCCATGTTATTGAAGCACTGTAAAGCGCGCTTTGGCAAAAAGCTTACGGCAAGATTGATAGAAGCAGATATTAATCGGCTGGTGGCACAATTCAGTGAACCTACCTCGGCAACGCCAGTAGATGAATATATCTGGATAGACGATTATCAATGCGGTACTCAACCTCTGCCAGCTGAGAGCACCGACTATTACCAAGTTTATCCCGGTAAGGATTATGATACTCCCATTTGGGTGAAAGCATTTAAATTTGATCATCTAAGTTCGGTTCATCGTCAGAGTGAGATGCAGATGATTGGCCGTGAAGCGCGCATTCTCAATCGGTTAGGTAAAACAACTGGGGTGCAGTACTGCTACGGCAAGCATGCGACTGACGATAAGCTTTATATATTTCTTGAGGCGGCGCCACAGCAGAACTTAACGGCTTGGTTGCAGAGCAATCCTACTCGCGAGGCGCGGCTTAATTTATTGCTGAGTGTATGCAGGATCTTGGCTGAAATTCAGCAGATACAAGGGCCGGCAGTTATTCATCGCGCTATTAACCCCAACAATATCAGAGTAAAAGCGGATAACTCGCCGTTATTGATTAACTTTGAATTATGTCAGTTTGAATCGGTTGCGACCTTGCCAATTACGGCGCGGCGCACCTTTGAGCAGAAGTATCAAGCCCCGGAGGTTAACCAACCTGGGCAGACACTTACCTTCGCGGCTGATATCTACAGTGTCGGGTTGCTAGCCTGCTTATTGTTAGCTGATGTGTTGCCATTTAACGAGTCAGCCAAAGAGCTGTTAGCCAAAGGGCGTCGCCAACAATTTTGGGGGCAATTATGCGTATCGCTGGGGATTGAGGCCAATGCCAACAATGTCGAATTTTGGCAGCGTATTTTACATATTACCCCTGAATATCGCCCCACTATCACCCAAACCATAGAGGCTGTTAAAACATGGATGGTTTAGTCTGTGCCCCAAATATTAACTATCGCATTGAGCAGGTGCTTTATTGTAACGATGTTACTAAGCGACAGTTTTATAAGGTGAAAAACATTGAACTTGGCATGTTCTACGGTTTGAAAGTGATTGAGATAGATGATTTTCAAGCGGCAAAACAAGTTAAAAATGAAGTAACCGCATTAAATCGTTTGCCCTTTGGGATGGCACCTAAATGTTTGCAATATTGGGTACAGGGTAAGCAGCATTATTTACTATTGGATTGGATTGAAGGTAATCCAATATCCGCACTTTATCAGCAGCGACCACAATCGGGGATGGAAGAGAAACAGCGGTTGTTGGTGGCGCAAAAGCTTACTCAGAGAGTTGCAGATATTCATCGCGTTCGTATGCTACATCGAGACATTAAACCTGAAAACGTGATTGTGAGGATGCAGGGCAATAATGTGCAGGATGTTTTGCTGATTGATTTTGGTTTAGCTAACCAGCAGCGAGCAGTAGAAGAAGGTACTCCATTTTACCAAGCACCAGAGCAAAGCCTGAGCAGACATATCAGACTGTCGGAAGGTGTCGATGTTTTTAGTGTTTGCCAAACCATCCATTTCCTTATAACCGGTCATCCACTGCAATTGAGCCCTAATTTCACAAATGATGACTGGAGTCAGCCTTTAGCCCATTCGTTGTCGGCAAGTGGTATCTCTGCTCCATTGACAACATTATTGGCAAAAGGGCTGGCGTTTGATCCCAATAAACGTTTGAAGCAAGCTGCTACCCTGAATAATGAACTGCGTCAATTGTTGCGTAGATAAGCTACAAGGAAGTATTGATTATGACGATCGCTAATACCTCTGTGCCGTTTTGGCCGGAAGATAAAATCGCAAAATATGACATTGAATTACCGTTACTCATTCAGGCCAATAAAAGCTATTTAGATCAGGGTTGGCCAGCGAATGGGCCGAGCCAAGATGATGTGTTTCGTCAGCTCCGAAAAGTTGAGCGGGTGTGGGTGAGTGTTTATCGTCCGAAAGATAAGGATGGTATTTCCCTTACTTTTTTGGCAAGCAAATATAAAGTTACCGCCAAGGCGAGATTAAGCAATGACAAGCCGAGATTATGGCTCGGTCATATCAGTTTCGCTAATCACCAAGACCAAGCGCGCATGTTGCAAAGTGGAGCCCAAGCTTCAATCCGGGGGTTGTTATTGATCTCCGGTCGTGAATTTGGCGAGGGGTTAGAACAGCGGGAGTTTAAATTTTCTTCTGGAGCTTATGTTACACATTTACTAGAAATTATTGATTCACCGTGGAATGTAAATGGTGAGCAGACGTCTCCTGACGAGTCTGTTGAGGAACTGGATGGCCAGGAAAGCGAACTTATAGACGCGTTAAGAGCTTTCGTTAATGCTGAATACGAATTAGAGCAGCGTGCCGCGTTGCAGGAGCCTCCTTTCAATGCGTTTGCGATCAAATCCGTAAGCCAAAAAACTTCATATCGTCTGCATTACGAGATGCAATTTGATGAAGCAGATTACGAGCGACTATTAGCGTTAAAACCCAGCTTATTGGTACAGTTATCTGAATTAGGCGTTCCGACAGAAGCCCTATTAGAAATCACAGATTTATCTCCAATAGATAATCAACCCATTATTCGTGTAAGCATTGAAAAACAGCTAGAACATGCACGTTTGCCAGAAACAGGCATGTTTGGTTTAGCCGCTATGCCAACGCTGAAAAATGTTCGTGAAGCGGTAATTGACGCGTTGGCTGAGCGGGAAACAGAGAACCCATGGTTATTGTCCGTTGCCGCAGGTACTTACGATGCCGCGCCGCTAAAGCCTATAAAGGTCCCACTGCCTGAAAGCAAATTTCCGCCAACAGCTTCACAGGTTAAAGCAATCAATAGTGGTGCAGGTACTGAAGATTACACTCTCGTGTTAGGTCCTCCAGGTACAGGAAAAACCACAGTTATCCTGCAATGGGTAAAATATTTCGCTGCTCAAGGCATGAGAGTGCTAGTCACATCGCAAAACAATAAAGCAGTCGATAACGTGCTAGAGCGATTAGCTGAAGAACAAGAGTTTGAATGTTTGCGCATCGGCAATGAAAACAAAATCAGCTCTTCATTAGAAGATATTACTCTCGACAACAAGGCGGTAAAACTTCAAAAAGAACTGTTTGATGGTGCAGATGCCATAATGAAGCGTTTAGCCGATCTGCAACAATCACTTGAGCATTTGCTGTCTCAGAAAGATGTCATGATGGAGAAGGTTGGGGAGCGTGATCGGGCCCGCACCATATATGCTGAACTTTCTGCTGAAAAAGAGCATTTACAATGCAAATTACCGCAGTACGAATCTATTGCTTGTCGCTATGAAGCTCGCGCTGATGAAATAAGAACTGCGATTAGATACAAAAATCGTCCTAAATGGTTTGTGCTGCAGTTCGTAGCTGACTGGTTGCATGAACGACAACTTAATTCTCTTGAGGAACAACTATCACAAACAAAAGCCAGTTTAGTGTCGGCGCTACATACCATTGAACAAAAGAAGCTGGCAATTGAACATAATGAGCGCAAGCTTCAGTTTGTCGCAGAAGAGCTCGCGAAAGTTGAAAGTGATATAGGGCAATGGCAATTAGAGTTTGATGTCATTGTTCCGCAGTTCAACTTTATTAAGCCTCATGTGGAGCTGGAAATAACGTCAATTCAAGGTATTGAAGCTACCCTCGAAAAAGTGGAAGTTGTTCAGCAAGAGTTGTTCCAATGGTTTGAAAAATTGCGCAATGAGCGTCAACAGGCGCTTTATAAAATCTTGATGGAAAAAGTGAATGTAATCGGTGCTACCTGTATTGGCATTAACACTAAGTCCTTATTTAGAGAACTGGATTTTGATGTTGTGATTGTGGATGAATCGGGCCAAATACAACTTCACAATATCCTTGTCCCTCTATCACGTGCCAAAAAAGCGATATTGGTGGGCGATCACAAGCAATTGCCTCCTGTCGTCAGCGATGAAGTTCTGGAAGAAATCGAAGCCCAAGGCTTTGAGGACTATCAGCCGCTTTACCAGTTAAGTTGGTTTGAGCATTTGTGGAACGCCGCGCCTGATGACCACAAGATAATGTTGGATACGCAGTTTAGATGCCCGGCTATTATTAGTGATTTTGTTTCTGAAGCTTTTTATGGTGGACGTTATTTCGCTGGAGTAGGAATGGATAAGAAACAACCATTGTTTGCGTTCTGCCCGCAACCAATGGTGTGGTTAGATATTTGCAAAATGCCAAAGAAAAGAGAAAGCAGTGTCATACAAGACGGGCGCACAGTGGTGCAGGATAACCCTTGTGAAACGGCGTTAGTTCTTTCGGTTTTGGAGCAAGCAATTATTGAACAACCTGAACTCGCTATCAATCGAGAAATCGGTGTTATCGTGCCTTATGCCAACCACGTGAAGGCGATTCAAAAAGCAATTAAGCGCGCGCAAAAGCAAGGCAAACTGAAAGAGTTATCTATGCCTCTGAATGAATTGGTGGCCTCTGTTGATAGTTTCCAGGGACAAGAGCGTGATCTGATTATCTTTACTTTCACTCGTTCAAATAATCGCGGCAATGTGGGCTTTTTAGCTGATTGGCGCCGTTTGAATGTTGCTCAAACTCGGGCGAAGAAGCAGTTAGTGATGATAGGTGATTCAGAGACCTTAACCAAAGGCGCTGAACGAGACGATGCGAGGGATAAAGAATTTAAGCAGGCCATGTGTTTGCTTAAGAGTACTTTGTCTCAGTCCGGCGCATTGTTAAATGCCTCACCCATTTTTGGGGCGAAAACGACTGCGAAACCAGAGATAATCGCCAATCACTCGGAGGCAGCAGTACATGGCTAATCAAAATAGAAAAAAGGATCACAAACGTTCCTTCGCGATATTGGATAGCTATCGCAATATATTGAATAATAATCTAAAACCAGATGAAAATATTTTTTATGCGCGTGAATGTTTATTGCCAATGCTCGATGTAAAAATGTTGGTGAAGGAACGTAGTCGTGAAGAATTGAGTGATGTTGATTTAATTCTATTTAAATTAATTAAACAGGGGATCAATTCTGTTGCATCAGTTGCCTTGCTAACCGGATTGGCTGAAAAACAAGTGCAGAAAAAGTTTCATGAGATGATTGGTCGGTCATTTATAAGCGTTGAAAATGAGCTGGTGGCACTGACTGAACTTGGTGAAGAAACATTGCGGGAAGGGGTTCCAATCAAACAGGTTCAGCGTTCATATCGTTACTGCGCAGTGAGTGAACGTTTATTGCCAAGAAGTGCCTATGATTTACCATTCATTCCTTTGGATGATCTGCGTAACGATGATGTTAAGCCCATTCACTTCCAACACGTTTTAACAGAAAAAAAATTAGTGAATCTAGCAGGGTTAGACTTCTCGACTATTGAGGACAAGCGGGCTTATAACATCACCGATGAGGCAATATCGTTTGAGGAGGTGAAGGGCTATATCTCCGGCTATTTACAGGCAAAACTATTTATCATTGGTGATCATCAACCCACCAGCGCGTTAGTGTCTTTTGGAAGCCAGTATCTTGAATATGATTTGCCACAGATCTTAGAGATGATGGTGCCGCTTAATTCCAATCTTATGCAGACCAAATTGAAAGAAGCACACCAACAATTTTTACTAGAGTTCGACAACATTGAGTGGGATGCTTTAGGACTCCCAGTACTGTATGTCGATAAAGCACCGTTAGAGTGGCTAAGTAAAAGTCTCGAGTCGGGCATTCCGGCTATTTTACTCTGTGGTACGGACCAGTATCACCCTAAACCAGTTAGTTTACCTAAGTTGCAGGGTTATACCTGCCGCTATTACTTAACCTCGTCCTCTCAGCAACAAGATGCTGATCAATTACAAGCCTTCGCACAAGATTGCGATGGTTACTTTAAAGTCCCATTTCCACAACGCCCATTTAAAAGTGTTCAGGAGTTTATTGGTGCGAAGTACCGAGAAGATGAACTGTCGAGGTTATGGAAACTCACCGAAGAATATCAGATAAAGCGTTTGAGGCATTGTTTGCCGCCACTAGCTGAAGGAGTGGAGTGATGGCTTTATATCAATGGCATGGATGGGGCATTTTGCCGTTATTCATTACTAAGTCGGTACTCAAAAAGGCTTTGAAACTGCAACCTTGGCAACAGTGGAGTATGTCTCTTTCCGAACAGGATATTAAAGACCGTCGTCGATTTTTCTCACGATTAGGGGCTCAGTTATTTTGTCCTTTAAGTGGAGGGCGTTATGAACTTAATCTTGCCAATACTCCAGTAGGACCGCTAACGCTCAATGCTAATGAGATGACAATTAAGCTTGATGCATTAACAATCATTGCTTTTGAAGAGATAACCTTGCTGTATATCCATATGCACAGCAATGATGAGTATGGTGCTGAACAATTGGCTGCCATAAATCGAATGGCGTTTGCTTGGGAGCCAAGAATGTTGAACCATTCAGTGAGTGATTGGACGGATCAACATGGTTTAAGTAAGTCTTTGAAGCAACATATCAGTGAGTTGCTTGGCATCAACTTTGATGTTGAGCGTGGTTATGGTGATGATGTTTTTGGCCATGAATTAGCCAACTGTAGTTGGTTAAAACAAATTAAAGCCTCTTCCCATCAACCTCCTTGCGTCAGTGAGCTAAGTGCAGGCATCGATATCAGCAATCCTCGTTATCAGTTGGCTGATATCGAGTTGCAACGCTTAAAGCAACAACAGTTTAGTTATTGGAATGATTGGCGTTGTCAGCTCAATTTAGGACGACTGGTTTTTGTTGATGACACCCCAACTGACAGTTCGCCATTGGCTTTCAATCTAAAACAGTCCCAATACTATTTGGATCTGTTTGCGTTAGTGCTATTGCAAAAGCTAATGCTGGGATATTTCAAAGAACAATTGGTGCTGGCCAATGCTAAACAACGGGTAAAGTTATTTAAGAAAATTGAGCTATTTAGAAGAAAGTACAAGGTCTCGCTTATTTCTACTTATCCATTTGCCAATAAACTTTACAACTATTTTTGCCAGCAGAGTGACCTCGATTCTCTAGAAGAGAAGATATTTACCGAACTAGAGTACAGTCATTCATTGTGGCGAGAAGCGCAGGATGCAACTGCAAATAGTGTTATGTTGTTTATATCTCTCATTGCTTCGATCTTGTTACCAGCTAGCTCCGTAGCTGCCATTTTTGCTTTATCAGATGCTCAAATGAATGAGAAATTTTGGGGAATTTCAGCATTATTCACGGTCATTACTTTGATGGTGATTATAGTTCCACTGATAAAGCGAAAGCTTATGTCCGTAAAGGATGGTATTTAAAGGTATGATAGCTGCTTATGTGATTGTCTCTATTCGTGCCAGTGCTTTATCAGGTACTTAGGCGATCCCAAATGCGAAGTTATAGCGAGCATGAAGTGCGGTAGGTTCCATTCATCCATGTGTTATCAGGTTAATGGTGGATTATTTGCTACCAAAAAAGATGAAAGACAAGCTGTCTGAAATGGCTTGATTAATAAGTGGCGTGTGTAACTCTGTGTATAACTAATAGCAAAAAGGCCAGTCGCGATGACTGGCCTTTTCTTAAAATACAATATGTTACTGAACCAATATCAGTTCATGCCGTACGAAACAATGTGGTGTTTTGGCTGGTTTTTGGTTGTTTTGGTTTGTTGTTATAACACTATGAAATATAATAAAAATTAATCATTTTTGTCTTCATTTGTCTTGAGTTGTTTTCGGTCTTATAATTATCTCGGGGTACATATGGGGGTACATGGAATCGTTTCATGTACCCCAGAAATGAGGTCCAGATGGGTAAGCTATACGATAAACATTTAAAAGTGCTTTTAGGCAAATCTCAGGATAATGTGAAGACACTTTCAGATGGTGATGGTTTAGGGGCTAGGGTTTCGATTCAGGGTAAAATCCGCTGGCAATTTCGCTATAAAATCGATGGCAGTAATAAGCGGCTAGATTTAGGTGATTACCCAGAGGTCTCTTTAGTTAAAGCGAGAGACTTAACGCAGCAATGCCGGACATGGTTAGCTGATGGCTATGATCCTAAGCTGCAGCGTGACGTTGAGCGACAAGCCACGCTAAAGCCCGTTACCGTAAAAGATGCTTTGGAATATTGGCTCGTAAATTATGCTGAGGAAAACCGAGTTAACGCTGAAAGGCATCGGGCCCAGTTTGTGAAGCACATTTATCCCTATATTGGTCGTCTACCTTTAGATCAAACAGAAACTCGTCATTGGTTAGAGTGTTTTGACCGTATTAGAAGTGGGATCCCTGGTAAGCAACGACCAGCACCGGTAGCCACCGGTTACGTATTTCAGAACGCTAAACAGGCATTAAGATTTTGCCGAGTACGTCGATATGCTATTAGTCGTGAATTGGATGATCTCACTATCCCAGACGTTGGCAGCAAGCAACGTCGAAAGGACCGCGTACTTTCAGACTCAGAATTTAATGATGTACTAATCCACATACAAAGCCGCAAATGTAATCGCTACTATGCCGATTTGATTTGGTTGCTGGTGGTCTTTGGTGCCAGATCACAGGAAGTTCGTTGCTCGACTTGGGACGAGTGGGATTTTGAGAAAGGGCTTTGGACGGTTCCCAGAGAGAACAGCAAAACGTCAGAGGTAATCCTTCGACCTATCCCAGATGCTCTTCGACCTTGGCTACTAAGGCTTAAGGCTCGAAACCAAAAAGGGGGATATCTGCTGGGGGAATATAAAAACCCAGAAGCGGTGAGTGCTTTTGGCGGTAACGTATGGAAGCGTTTAAACCACAAAGAAAAGTGGACGCTGCATGACCTACGGCGAACACTGGCCACTCGCTTAAATGACTTAGGTGTTTTACCGCACGTAGTTGAGCATCTGCTTGGTCATACGGTTAGTGGTGTTGCAGGTATATATAACCGCAGCCAATATATGAATGAAAAGCGTGCAGCATTGGATATGTGGTTAAGAACTATTTCACCTGACAGCTGGGATGGTTACCGGGCTTTTGGCTGAATTAGGTACATTTAGGCTTGGCACAACACTGTCCGGTAATGGAGTAAAAGTAAATATACTCACTATTTTCTTTTTTTCATGAATGGGTAATTTAATGCCCCGCTATAGATGTGTGGACTCATCTCCTCTCGAAGCATGTGAATTAGTTTCAAATGAAAAATATGGGTTGAATTGGCTCATCAATTTAACTGTTAGCGTTTTTCTGGATTTTTGCTGAAACAAATGTGCCTGATTCCGCACTAGCAATGTGAGATAGGTCTGACTCCTCCATCGCAACATTGACCAAATTTTCTTAATGCTACAGAGTTGTTAACATCTACTTCCCAGAAGTAACTAAAGGCCTTTCAGTGACAAAGTTTTTAGCCATTTGCTCCATTTTTGCGCTAACCCTTGTTTCAGTATCTGCGCATGCCGATGAGTTCCCCAATAAACAAACTTGGGGGGTGGTGTCATCTCTTCAAGGTAAGTGGCAAGGTGAAGGTTCGGGGTTTGGCCAAAAATCTCAAGTACAGCATAAATGGGAATTTGTGCTGGATAAAAAATTCATTCGACTCAAGACAATATCAGTGGGCACTAATGCGCAGGGACAGTCTGAACAGCATGAAGATGTTGGATATATAAGTTGGAGCGAATCGGAGGGTGTTTTACGATTTCACCAATTTCTTAGCGAAGGTTTTGTGAATACATTCATCGTTAAAGCCACGGAGCTACCAGAGGTTGGAATTGATTTTATTCCAGAAAACACTGAAGGTATGCCAACGCTAAATGTTGGTATGACCCTCAGGTTTATCAGTGATACTTCATATGAGATGGTGTTGGCGATGGGAAAAAAAGGAAGCGAGTTGAAAGCTTGCCAGAGCATGAAAATGACCAAAGTATCAGATTAATGGTGGCGCTTGCGACGTAGATGGGCTTCACAGATTACGCTTTATCTCATCTAATTCTTCTTTGGTAATTTCACCTTTGGCATAACGCTTTTTGGCAATGTCTAAAGGTGTTTCTTCGGACGTATTAGAACGATAGCTTTTGGCAGAGAACAGAAGCCAAACAATGCTACCTATGATTGCCACCCAAATGATTATCATGAAGATATGACTAAACCCAAAACCATAACCGTATAATCCGTTCATAAGTCACCTCGAAATTCTGCTTACGGCCTTCGTATTACTTTATCTATATTTCAGCAAATAATTGCCGATCAGGTGTGTTAAAAAGCTATTTATTTATGTCAATTTTTGAATAACCGCCTGGGTGACACATTTAGCCATATTATTAGCCATCGGTTTGCGTGTGTTAGCGAGGAGTCGCTGGATCTTTTCATGAGTCTTTGTTAGTGTAATTGATAACTATTATCAAATAACTCATTTATATCCCTCAAAAATGCGAAAAAATGGCGTCTTTTGTTGGCTAATAGGGATTTTGCTAATGGCTTTTGTAAGCCAGTCCTTGGCATATGGATCTGAGCCGTACCACATGATGTTACAGGATCATGAACAAAAGTTTTGTGACTCGCCTGATCACGAACATACAGCACAGATCCCTCTGTGTTGCAAAGTAAAAACTCATTGTTTTTCATGTCATTTCACAGCGATTGCCATTGACCATCATTTGAGTATCGGGGGGCTGGCGATAAGTACTGACGCTATCATCACACCTTTAAACATCAACACTCACTATTTAGTTTTTCCTAATTTTCGCCCACCGATTTTTGCTTAACGCAGAATAGTTGCGCCTGAAATTTGTGTTACCTGAGTTTCCTTGGGTAGCAATGCCTTTAGCGCGACACGTTTTGTGCCATCTCAAAATTCAACTACTCTTTTATTTTTAACTGATCTGATGCTGGATCATTGGTGTGTAGACGCTTCACCGCTGTCAATGCAGTCGCTGATAACACAGTACAAACTGGTTTCGACAAAATGAACTTTATAAAACATTACGCACTGATTTTTATGTTATCCCTCGTGGTCCTTGGCCTCATAGGGGCCGGGGTAATCTACTCTGGCTTCTATAACATTGGCGCAGATGAACCTCATATACAGCCAGTGTATGAAGCCTTAAATGTGTTACGCCAACGCTCTATTGAGCAACATGCTAAAGGGATTAGGGTTCCTAATTTGGATGACCCTGAACTTATCTTAAAGGGTGCTGGTCAATATGCCGCTATGTGTACAGAATGCCATCTTGCCCCCGATATGACCCATTCAGAAATACGTCCAGGGCTCTATCCTCAGCCTCCTAATCTGTCGCTTCACCGCGTTGCACCCAATGAGGCTTTTTGGGTGATTAAACATGGCATAAAAATGAGTGCAATGCCTGCCTGGGGATTTAACCATGATGATCCTACCATCTGGAGCATGGTGGCATTCTTAATGAAACTCCCGGATTTAAGTCCTGCACAATATCGAGAGATGGTCGCTAAAGCACCGCCTGATGATGATATGGACGAAGAGAGTGATCATGAACATATGCACCGCTAGGGAACAGGAACTCAGATGAACAGACTCGTTGATTTTAAAATTTGGGCCTATGCAAACATATGATGGCTGGCTAATGAGGGTGGGATATTGGGTAGGCCGTATGTTGAAATGAAAGCAGCAGCGGCTCCGTATACCATAGAGGGCGTTCAGAATTCGGTGTAAGCTAATTGTGGCTGAATATCTAAGAGCACGTCTAGGCACCCTTCAAAGTACAGTATGCGGAGCCTACAGACTACTACTGATCATGATGTTGCATCTGTTCGTCATGCTCCATCATTTGTTCCATCATCATCTGCATGATACTCATTCGCTGCTCCATCATGTTCATGCGCTGACCCATATCCATGCCATTCATACCTTGATGTTGACTTTGGTCGCCGCCAGTTGATCCCATCATCATTTGCATGCCGTGTTGCATGGCCGCCATGTGTTGCATCAGCATCTGACTGCGCTTTTTGGGGTCCTTTTCGGCTTTAATATCCGTCATCATCGACTGCATATTTCCCATTTGCTTGTGCATGTCCTGCATTTGTTCGTTGCTCATTGGCCCCATCATCATGCCATTCTGCATCCCTTGACCAGCCATCGTACCGTTTGCTGCATATGCCCAACCGGTAAGCAAAGCAGACAAAACAAGCGTTGTAAGTAGTTTCTTCATGGTTTTCCTCCTAAGTGAGTGATGTGCGCCCACGTATAGGTAATAAGGATAGCAACAATCAGGCATTACGACGGATTTGTGTAATCGGTCACATATTAATCAGCTACATTTTTAAGGTTAATTTATTCTTAAGATTATTTTCATATTTAAATACATTGACACAAATCATTACATTTATTTACCTGTAACAAGATGATTTGACAGTGTACCCACCCTATTAAAGGGTTCTGGAGAAAGAAGATGATGTACCGCAACTGGTTATTTTTATCGGCCTGTGCACTACTAACCGCTTGTGGCGGCGGTGGTAGTAGCAGTAGTAATAACAGTGTTACCCCCACAACCCCCACCATTCCGGAACAAACCGGGTCTGTTACCGTCGCACTGACAGATTCACCGATGAGTGGCGTGACTACAGTAGGATTACAATTACACGAATTAGTAATGACCGATGCCTCTGGTGTTGAACATCGCTACTCACTGGGTGATATGAGTTTTAACCTGATGGATTATCAGGGCAGTGACAGTATCAATGTCGTTGATGGCCTGAGTATTCCCGTCGGTGATTACCATGATGTCTATATGACGGTGGTGCAAGGTGATGGCAACAATGGTTGCTACGTAGAAGACGGTCAGGGCATTCATGCGTTGCAGGTACAGGATGATGAACTGCCATTGATGGATTTCTCTGTTGCAGCTGATCAGCAATATAGCTTCACCATGGAAGTTGGGCTGTACATGGGGCTTAATCACGACAGCAACTATAATTACAGCCTCAGTCATGAAGGCAGCTGGTCCGTGAATAACATGTCAATGGGCCATCTGATGGGCAATGTGGACCCTCAGTGGATTGCAAGTTGTGAAAGTACTAATGCCGCCTTAACGCCCACCAGTGGCATGTTCAGCCATATGGCATACCTCTATCCTGATACCGTGACTAGTCTGGCGCAGATGGGCGATGTCTATGCTGCGCCAACCAATGGACGTGTGGCTCCGGTTGCGGTTGCGCCGATGCAACAAGATAGCGCGGGCAACTGGTATTTTGCGATGGGCTATCTGCCAGCCGGAACATATCGCGTAGGTTATAGCTGTTTGGGGGATTTGGATAATCCAACCACAGATGACACCACAAATGGCTCATTCACGATGTTTGCGGATGCTGGTTCAGTAACAATTGATCCTGGTACTACTGGTGGCACCCAAACAGTGATGCAGTGTGGCATGGTAAGTGGCGGCCACTATGGCATGATGGGTAATGGTGGTTGATTTGTATTGAGCAATAAAAACTCAGGTTAACAAGAAGGCCAGTCAGTAACCTACTGACTGGCCTTCTTTTAGTGCTAGATAATGTAAGCCTAACTCAATGTCTGAGGTAACTTACGACGATATATCAGCAGATATAGCGCTGGCAGTACAAACAAGGACAATACCGGTGCGGTGATCATGCCGCCAACCATAGGTGCAGCAATTTTCTGCATCACATCATTGCCGGAACCGGCCCCCCACATGATAGGTAACAAGCCAAAGAAGATGGTCGCCACCGTCATGGCTTTGGGGCGTACGCGCATTACCGCGCCTTCAATCAAGGCCGCTTTCAGGTCGCTGACACTTTGATACATACCATTGTCCTGACGATGCTTAATTGCATTGTCCAGATACACTAGCATCACCACCCCAAATTCTGCCGCCACACCGGCGAGCGCGATCATCCCCACCGCGACCGCAACAGACATGTTGTAATGAAGGGCATATAGCACCCAGGTACTGCCGACCAAGGCGAATGGCAGCGATAACATGATCATGCTTGCCTGTAATGCGGAGTTAAAGGTCAGCATCAACAGAATAAAGATCACGGCGAGCGCCATCGGAATAACCTGTTTTAACTTGTCGGCAACCCGCTGCATATATTCATACTGACCGGCAAAACTGTAGCTGTAACGCGGCGGCAGTTTCACATGGCTGGCCAGAATGGGCTTCACGGTGTTGATGTATTCACCGATAGACGTGCCACTGATATCCACAAATACCCAGGAGATCAGTCGTCCGTTTTCACTTTTGAGCATCGGCGCGCCGTCGGTGATTTCGATATCTGCAAGATTGCGCAGTGGCAGATAGTTACCGGATTTGGTGATGACCGGCAAATCGCGTAACTTTTCAATATTGTCACG
>NZ_JARFTS010000014.1:0-89227 GCF_029167175.1 Shewanella sp. A32 | reverse complement strand
CCGCTCGACTTGCATGTGTTAGGCCTGCCGCCAGCGTTCAATCTGAGCCATGATCAAACTCTTCAATTAAAAGTTTTAGACTCTATGAATGACTGTTCTTTGCTCGAACACTCTTCAGTGAGTTTTAAATCGTTTTGCGATTCATTCACTGCGAGTGCCCACACAGATTGCTTGATATTTTGTTAAAGAGCGAAGAAAAAGCCGCCTCACAAATCAGCTTGTGCCAGCGACTTATTCTTGACCGTTATTGCTGGTCAGTGGATGCGCATTATAGGGAATCGATTTTTTTGTGCAACACCTAAATCGCCCAAATTCATCAGTTACCGATTAAATGCTCAGTTTTCAGTCAAAACGCGAGTTTAGATTAACCATGCGAGGCTAAATACCCAGGCACATCGGCAATTGAATCCAAAACAACAGTGGCTTCATCAATACCTTCTTGCGTGATCGCCTTGCCGCTTTTCACCAAAATGCGAGTTGGAATACCTGCTGCTTTACCGGCTTTCATGTCATCCGCTTTATCACCCACAAGTACGCTTTGGCTGAGGTCTAACTTTAAAAAACGTTCGGCACTTATGATCATTCCGGGTTTGGGTTTGCGACAATCACAATCCTGCTTATATTCACCAATCCCTTTGTCAGGATGGTGTGGACAATAATAGATGCCATCCAGATCGACACCTTTGTCTGCAAAGTTCCAATCCATCCACTCTGTCAGCTGATTAAATTGCTCCTCACTATACAGGCCACGCGCAATACCTGCCTGGTTAGTGATAACCACCAATTTATATCCTTGCTGTTTCAGCTCTCGACAGGCATCAAAGACACCTTCGATATATTGGAAATCGTCTATCTGATGAACGTAACCATGGTCAACATTAATCACGCCATCTCTGTCCAAAAATACAGCTCGGTTCACACCTACTCTCCTGATGTTGGGATGCGCATATTATTCCACCCTCAACGAAAAATTGCATCGACGGAATGTTACCAGAAAGGAGACATACGCTAATGCGGGATCTTTGACAGCATAAAAGCTGCCAGATGCCGCATTCAGCGCCAATACATTGGGCAACATGCTTTATTTATGCGTTCACTAGCGGTAACCTTAGTTCCAGCAATTTTGGCGTCGAATAACCGTGTAACATAGAAAGTTCAGCCATCATCGCCACAAGCCGTCAGACGAAAGCGGTGAAATCTGTCAGTTCTTATAGGGACAACACAGGGCACTAACTGTCAAGACGCTAACTTCTCGCTGCAACTTCTCGCCACACTAAAGCAGAAGTTGCAGATAAGCCATTAAGTGAACAGCAATTGAAATAACCGTCTCGGGTGATTTCTTAACGAGAGATTTTCCATGCAGTATGCAACTATTACCGGTTGGGGCAAATGTGTTCCACCAGCCATTCTGACCAATGATGATCTGGCGACCTTCATGGACACATCCGATGAATGGATCAAACCAAGAACTGGCATTAGTCAACGCCATATTAGTCACGTTGATACCTCTGAGATGGCTACCGTTGCCGCCAAACACGCTTTAGCCGCAGCCGGTATTGATGGTAGTGAGCTGGATATGATTATTCTAGCCACCGCCAGTCCGGATACGTTAATCCCCAACATTGCCTCCACCGTGCAAGCGAATATTGGCGCTAACTGCGCTGCCTTTGACATCAATGCAGCCTGTAGTGGTTTTCTATACGGGTTAGGCTTGGCGACCGCTCAAATAAAAAGTGGTCAGTGCCAGAAAGTGCTGGTTGTCGGTGCTGAGCGCCTCAGCTTTTATATCGATTGGTCACGCCGTGAAACTGCAGTGCTATTCGGTGACGGTGCAGGAGCTGTAGTGTTAGAAGCTTCTGATATTCCCGGTGGCGTATTAGGCTATGAGCTGAATAATGACCCGGAAGGCCGCGAGATTCTTAAAGCTAGTTTTGGTACCTCAATGGACCGCTATGTCGCTGAGTCACTGGATTTTTATATTCAGTTTGAAGGCAAAGAAATCTTTAAGCGAGCTATTCATGGTATGAGTACTCTCAGTGCCAAAGTGCTGGATAAATGCGGACTAGATAAGGATGACATTGACTGGGTGATCCCGCATCAGGCTAACGAGCGCATCATTGATACACTGGTGCATAAGATGAAAATCCCGCCAGAAAAAGCATTCGTGAACATTGCCAATTATGGCAATACTTCCGCAGCAACCATACCTATTGCTATCTGTGACGCACTGGCAAAAGGGATGATCCAACCCGGACAACATATTTTGTCATGTGCATTTGGCGCTGGCCTCACCAGTGCTGCAGTACTGCTGAAATGGGGTGATCGGGTAACACCGGTATCAACCTCTGAGGCCGCTTTACCTCCTTGTAATAAAACCGGCTTAGAAATAGTTGAAAAAGCCATCAATTATTTCTGCCATCGCGAACCTAAATAGCGTTTTAGGTCACACTTATTACTTCAAAGCCCCTATTTAGGGGCTTTGTCTTATCTACTATTTTTACGGCCACCACAAAAACTCACTGATAGGCACTGTTGGACGAATCGAAGCCGTCTGCGCCAGAAACAGTTCACCGCAGGCGATAGCATCCATCAACGCATTGTGTGCGGCATACACCGGTAGTTGATACCGTTTTCGGCAAGCGCCTAAACGCAAACTTCCTTGCGGTAAAATATGCCGGTCTCGCAATAGCCGATGTCTATCGATTTGTAGGGTATCTATCACCGGGAACTGCAGCGGATGATTGACTGTACGTTGTGCCAGCATGGATAAAAAAGCCAGATCTAACGGCGCATGATGGAAGATCATCAACTTTCCCTGGGTCTGCTGCAGTATCCATCGCAATAAACTTTGCTGATCTAATACCTGTTGCTCAAGATGGCGGTCCACGATGCCATGGATAACTGCACTTTGACCAACACTTCCCGAGATCCCTACTAATCGGTGTTCAGCATCACCTAATTGCAAACGCTGCTGAAAGATGGGCACCAAACCAACTGAAATTATCTGATCGGTTAACGGATTCAGTCCCGTCATCTCCATATCCACCGCAACCAGCGGCACCTCAGCCAATGGCATCGAAAATAATGGACCTAAACGCTGATAATAATCTTGTAGCAACGGCGGTGACTGGAAAGCTCGCCAGCCAAAATAAAGCTGTTGCCAGAATGCCATATCAGAAACTCCGCATAAATTTGAGTTTCAGTGCCGACTGCGCATCGTGGACAACCTTGAAAGCATCGCGCAATTGATGCCGCATCAGTGAAGACAACTCTTCAGGTTTCAGATAGTTACTGAGCTGCTCACGGTTTTCATACTGACGCCCCTGATTGGCTAAGCGCATATGTGCAATAAACTCCAAGGCATCAGCGAGATTCAGACCATCTTTTCGGTTGAGAATACCCTTCGCTATCAGCACGCGGATTCGTTTAGCGGTGTTCACTTCTTTAAGCCCTGCTGACAACGCATAAACCCTGGCAATATCATTAATAAGAACACTGCCACGATGTTTAAGGTCTATGCCCTTCTCTTCCGAGCCGTCACGTTCCAGTACAAATTGCCGGAAGAACCCTAGTGGCGGGGTTTCGCTAAGGGCGTTACCTGTTAACGCTGCCAAAAAGATATCGTTATCGCGAGTATCGGCTAACACGTTATCTTGAAGCGCCGCAAACAGGTTTTCTGGGCCAAAGACACAGCGCATATCGAAAAATATACTGGCATGCATAAGCGCTTTAGGTTCTGGCGCATTTACCCAATCGGAAAACTTTTGCTGCCACTGCTCCAGAGACATCCGCCACATCGGGTTCTGCGCCATAATGTCGCCAGGACAAAAAACATACCCGCAATCATTAAGACCAGCGCACACCGCATGAGTCAGCTTATCGAAATAGGCATTTTCAACCGCATTGGGCTCGTGTGTTAATAACAATCCATTATCTTGATCGGAACATGCCATTTGATCCTGCCGCCCCTGGCTACCGAATGCCAGCCAACAAAACGCTACCGGCGGCTCGCCCAAGAGCGCCTGATGTAACTGGATCAATCGGCGTGTTAATGCATCAGTAACGCTGGTGAGAATACGCCCGATCTCTTCTGCTCGAGCATCGGCACTGATCAGATTTTGCAGCAAAATGGGGATCTGTTTACTGACGTGAATAAGACTGTCGACATCTTGCTGCCGCTCAATTTCGCCGATCAATAAAATGGGTTGGGAAGACTGACTGCGAATAATATCGGTACTGGTGACCATGCCCACCGGATCGCCATTATCCAGAACCGGCAGATGATGAATATTGTGCTGGCTCATCTGTAACATCGCCTCAAACACTAAGGCATTGGCATCAATTGTTACCGGTGTGGCTGTCATGGCCTGATAGACCGGAACATCACCATTAAGTCCTTCAGCCAATACCCGATTACGTAGATCCCGGTCGGTCAAAATGCCCACCAGCTTTTGGTTATCCATCACCAAGGTCGATGACACCCTATTTTTGCGCATCAACTTAGCAGCATCACTTACTGGCGTTTTATGATCCACACTGATAGGCGACATCACAACTAAACTGCTGATGCGATTAGCGGTGATCACCTCTGCATGATGTTGATGTGATTCTTGATGACGTAACCGCTTGGCATAAGCGCGGTTAAAAAAGCGATCAAACGCACGACAACCAGCTCGAAGCTTTTCAAATAAGGGTAAGGACAGATGATAAACAAGGCCATCTTCCAGGATCAGCACCTTGTTACTGATAGATTCGCCGGACATTAGCGATGGAAATCCAAAATAGTCTCCGGCACCAAGACGATCAAGTAACTCCCCTTCAGCGTTGCGGACCTCAAAAGCACCACTCCGGACAATATATAACAGGGGATTTTCTGAACTCAGAGGTACCGCTACTGACGCCTTGCTGTAGTATCCAATGCTGAGATTCCGACAACATTCCTCCAGCAACTCAGCAGATAATTCATTAAATGGCGCAATTTCCGCCAGGAAATTACGAATAGGCAGCAGTTCAGTTTCATCCATAGGCGTAGTAGTTAGCAGAATTATCAGTCACTTAATAATGGCTGTTCAACCGTAAAGCAGCCATCTTTCTTTGGTCTAATAAAACAGTACTGGCAAATTTATGTTGTTAGATATTTATCAATTTTTTTCGGGAATATTTTATTATTCTTATATCCAAGTTGAAAAAATGTAGAAGATTATTCAATCAAGGTGTTTTCTAATGATCAAAGTCAGGGTAGTCTGCTAAGCAAGCCTTGCCGTTTGCAATAAACATTGTAAACGCCTCAGGCAATTTTATATTTCTTATAACAACAAATGATGTAGCTAGACAGGACAACTATGGATACAACACTCGACTCTTCGAAGTGCGAAGAGCGCATGACTGCATTAATGCGTGCCAAGCGCGCCGCTTGGGGTAGCTTTGCCGGAGCAGTCGTGGACTGGTACGATTTTTTACTTTACGGCATTACCGCAGCGTTAGTCTTCAACCGAGAATTCTTTCCACAAATTAGTCCCGCGATGGGCACCCTTGCAGCGTTTGCTACTTTTGGTGTCGGCTTTCTATTTCGTCCGCTCGGCGGCATTATTTTCGGCCATTTTGGCGACCTTTTAGGGCGTAAGCGGATGTTAATGCTTACTGTGTGGCTGATGGGGCTGTCTACTGCCTGCATTGGATTACTGCCGTCTTTTGATGCCATCGGTTGGTGGGCTCCCGTGTTACTGGTCATCCTTCGGGCAATTCAGGGATTTGCGGTAGGCGGTGAATGGGGCGGTGCGGCTTTATTGTCGGTAGAAAATGCCCCTGCCGGGAAAAAAGCGTTTTACAGTAGTGGTGTACAAGTCGGTTATGGAGTGGGACTGTTATTGTCGACAGGCCTCGTGTCATTAATCAGCCACTACACCAGCGATGAACAGTTTTTGAGTTGGGGCTGGCGCATTCCATTCCTGCTGAGTGTTGTATTGGTGCTGGCTGCGTGGTGGATCCGCAATGGCATGGATGAGTCAATTGAGTTTGAACAACAAGCTAAAGCTAAAAATGTCACAACAACGAAACGTGCCGCCTTACCCGTATTAGAAGCGCTGAAAAGTCACCCTGGGGCATTTTTACAGATTATTGGTTTGCGCCTGTGCGAATTATTAACCATGTATATTGTCACCACTTTCGCGTTGAATTACTCCACTAATAACCTCGGATTACCGCGGGAACTGTTCCTGCACATTGGCCTATGTGTGGGGGCATTAAGTTGTCTGACCATTCCGCTGTTCGCAATAGTCGCCGATAAATATGGCCGAAAACGCGTCTATATCACCGGGGCCTTAGTCGGCGCCGCCAGCGCCTTTCCATTTTTCATGGCATTGGAAGCGCACTCAGTCGCGGGGATCATCATCTGCTCTCTGCTGCTGGCCAACTTAGCTCACGATATGGTGGTGTGTGTGCAACAACCTGTTTTCACTGAATTATTTGGTGCAAGCTACCGCTATAGTGGCGCAGGCGTTGGGTATCAGGTAGCCAGTGTAATAGGCGGTGGATTTACGCCTTTTATTGCAGCGGCATTAGTGACTTACTCTAATGGTGTATGGCATAGCGTTGCCATATATCTGATGGGCGGCTGCTTATTATCAGCTTTGGTAGCATTAATGATGAAACCATCATCAGAAACGCAAGAAACTAAAGCACACCAACCTAAGCTATCCGAACCTGAAGACACCATGGCCTTGCCACGACAAGCAATAGAAAAAGCATAAACTGCAGTGAATTGCGGCATTACTTAGGCAGTTTTTGCTAGGTTGAGGTGAATTAAAAACGGTTTACTTCTCCATAGGAAGTAACCCGTTTTCTATGTAATTGGCAGTATATTAACTAGCTTGCCGATGACTCACCGTCCGCTAGGATATAGTATTTAATTACAGACCAAGAATTGAAAATAAACGCAGTGTTCATTACGTGTCATATCTTGGGTGTAACGCGCTTAATAAATGCCGCGAAGTATGTCACTTAAATTATATCGAATAGTTTTTAAGCATATAACTTAAAAAGAAAAGGCGCCGAAGCGCCTTTTTCAATCCTTGGGGTTATCAGTGACTTTGCGCGCCACCAGACCCTTTAGGGAAGCGGATAGAATCCACCATTTCCTGCACGTCAGTTGGTACTGCGGCAGTCATCTTGCTTACAGCAATCGCCACAACAAAGTTGATGATCATACCAATCATGCCGATGCCTTCCGGTGAAATACCAAACAGCCAGTTGTCAGACACGTTAGCCGCTGGATTTACAAACTTGAAGTAGATGATATAGGCCGCAGTGAACCCTAAGCCAAACACCATCCCGGCAATGGCACCTTCTTTATTCATAGACTTAGAGAAGATCCCCATGATAATGGCCGGAAATAATGATGCCGCTGCGAGACCGAACGCAAAGGCTACTACTGCTGCCACGAAACCAGGCGGATTAATACCGAAGTAACCAGCGATGACAATACCAATTGCGGCGGCCAGTCGGGCAAACATCAGTTCTTTCTTGTCGGAGATATCTGGCATAAAGTTTTTCTTGAGCAAATCATGGGACACTGAAGTCGAGATAACCAACAACAAACCCGCAGATGTTGACAATGCAGCTGCCAAACCACCCGCCGCGACTAAGGCGATAACCCATGCCGGTAAGTTAGCGATCTCTGGAGTCGCCAACACCATGATGTCACGGTCGACATTCATTTCATTGGCACTCTTTGGATCATCGATTTTACCTTTGGCGTAGTACATTTTGCCGTCGCCATTCTTATCGTTCCATTTGATAAGTCCAGTCTGTTCCCAGTTTTTAATCCAAGAAGGTGCAGTAGCGTGTGCGACGCCCTGTCCGTCTGCGCCGTTGATCGTCTCGATCATATTGACGCGAGAGAAAACAGACAGTGCAGGTACTGTGGTATAGAGGATGGCAATGAACACCAGTGCCCAACCGGTACTGGTACGCGCATCTTTTACCTTAGGTACAGTAAAGAAGCGCACGATTACATGAGGCAACCCGGCGGTTCCCACCATCAGTGCGGCGGTAATAGCAAACACATCAATGGTACTCTTGGCACCTTCGGTATATTCGTTAAAGCCAAGTTGGGTAGACAGTCCATCCAGTTTATGTAGCAGATACACCCCAGTGTCATTACCCGCTGCATCAACCAAAGTCGAACCGAAACCAATTTGTGGTAATACATGGCCTGTCATCATCACTGAGATGAAAATTGCTGGAACCATGAATGCGAAGATCAGTACGCAATACTGTGCTACTTGGGTGTAAGTGATACCTTTCATACCGCCCAAAACCGCGTAGAAAAATACCACGGCCATACCGATGTAAACGCCAGTGTCAACGTCCACTTCAAGGAAGCGAGAAAATACCACACCCACGCCGCGCATCTGACCGGCGATGTAGGTAAAACAGATGAAGATGGCACATATTACTGCCACCACACGTGCAGTCTGCGAGTAATAACGCTCACCGATAAAATCAGGCACAGTAAACTTGCCAAACTTACGTAAATACGGCGCAATACACAGCGCCAACAGTACGTAGCCACCGGTCCACCCCATCAGATATACGCTACCATCATAGCCAACAAACGAGATGATCCCCGCCATCGAAATGAAAGAGGCAGCAGACATCCAGTCAGCGGCAGTTGCCATACCATTCATTACCGGCGGGACCCCACCGCCAGCAACGTAAAACTCTTTGGTAGAGCCAGCTCTGGACCAGATGGCAATACCTATGTAGAGCGCGAACGACAACCCTACAATCAGAAATGTCAGTGCTTGAACGTCCATAATCTGATCCCCTTAGTCTTCGTGTACGTTATATTTTTTATCTAAGGCATTCGCTTTGTAGGCGTAGATAAAAATCAACGCCACGAACACATAAATGGAACCTTGCTGGGCGAACCAAAAGCCTAGCTTGAATCCCATGAAGTGAATATTGTTAAGCATATCTGCAAACAAAATTCCGCAACCATAGGACACGACGAACCAGACAGCCAGCAATCCCAGCACCAGACGCAAGTTCTCGCGCCAATAGCTAAGCGCCTTTTCGTTATTTTCAAAGCCCATTGTGCGACTCCCCATCACTAAACGTTATTAAGTCACATTTAATCTAGCAATCGCGACATAGCTCACAATCAAGACCTTAGTCTAACCAACGTGCTACAACTCAGTAACAATGTTTAAAACTTGATTTAAATCAAATAGAAGTGGTTTTATAAGAAAAAACGAATGGAGTAGAAAACACCGCTCAAATTAGACCAATGTCGAAAGGTAAATGCTTAAAAAAATACAAAAAAGACCGGGAAATTCCGGTCCTTTTTTAGGGGATAAGTAGGATTAATCCGCTTTATTTGCTAAATATTCGATTAACTTTGCCAGCTCTTCTGCATCAGACATATGCGTCTTAATGAGATATTTACCATTCACCAACAAAGACGGCACACCACGAATTTTTGACAGTTGTGTTTGTGTCTCATAATTTTCCATCGCTAATTTCGCATCGGCAGAACCAATATTCTTATCGAGTACATCCTTATCAATACCTTGACTCTCAAAAAAGGCTTTCAGGTCAGCATCGGTATTAAAAGGCTTATGCTGCTCATGGATAAGTTCGAATATTTTGCTATGCACCTGTTCGGTAATTTTGAACTTCTGCGCCAGATAATAAGCTTCCTGGCTGAGGATCCACGAGGGTCTGTGGGCGCCGACAGGTGTACGTTCAAATGCAACCTTTCCTTTTAACAAGGAGACAAGCTTTTGAATAACCGGATCTTCGTGATAACAATGAGGACAGTTGTAGGAGAAAAATTCTCTTAACATTGGCTTACTAGGTTCGGGGATACCTTCAACGGTCACATAATCCTGACCCTCTTTGTAATCAGCAGCTTTTGCAACAACGGTGGTCATTCCTAACATAAAAATGGCCACTGCAACCTTGGCCAAAGATGAAAAAGACATTAATCCCCCTCGTAATGAATATGGATAAACTTAATGGCGTTTTTACGCTTTACAAGCTAACAGCAAGGCATTAGCGTCGGCGTATGCATAGGTAAAGTCAAGCTCTTCACAGATGAGGTTACCATCGATCCGCTTACCCGCGGCGTCTTGTTCTGCCACAAACTCAGGTAATGGTAACGCTAACTGCTCCGCCGCCAAGCAATAGAATGTTTGTTTATCCATAATAAAGGGAGCTGACAGATTATAGACGGCCCCAGGCTTATCGGCGTTGAGAACCTGCTTAGTCGCGGTAATACAGTCCTGTAGATGCACCAGATTAACGGGTTGACGCGGCCCCGTAAGACCTTTTCTACCCGCCATGAAACGTCCAGGATGCCGCCCAGGGCCAACGAGTCCGGAGAAACGCAACACTGTTACCGTTAAACTTGGCGAAGCTAATCCTAAAAAAAGTTGCTCAGCTTGCTGTAATACCGCACTACTTCCTTCAGTTGCAGGGACAAGATCGGTCTCGGTCAGTACACCTTCGGTCTGCTGATAAGCGCCGGTGCTACTGATAAAGATCAGTCTTGATAACTGACTTTCACGTACCAACGCGGCGAATGGCATTAACTTGGTCAGATAATCACTGTCACCACGACGTAAACCCGGTGGAATATTAACAACTAAAGCATCACAGCCCTGCAGCAGAGAAGATGGCAACCGTGAATCGCCATCCAACGCTAGCTGCACGCCATTTATTCCCAGCGCTTGTAATGATGCCACTCCGTCTGCAGTCGTCTTACTACCAGTGACCTTCAGATGCTCACTTCGCAACGATTTAGCCAACGGCAGACCAAACCAACCACAACCAAAAACAGCAATGTGTTTCACGCTGATGCTCCTATGCTGACGACGTTAAAAAAAATGATTCTTGAATGATTACTGATGACAAAAATAAAAGCTAATCCCCGTATTCGACCGTAGCGTTTTACGTGCGCCCTCACTGAGATCTTCTAGTTTAATCACACTGTCAACACTGACGTCTTCTTGCGGTAAAAAGCGATAATGGCCTTTGCTGCCGTCGGGTTGGCAACACCAAACCTGCGGATGTTTAACGTCGTCTGTCGTTACCACAACTTTCGCGAAGGTATTATCGGTAAGCTTGACTAGAGTACCGGGCGGATAAATTCCAAGAATTTTAACGAGTGCTTGGATCAACTCGTCGCTATGTTGCTCTGATCGGGTTTTAAACAGATACCCCAAAGCGATTTGCGGTGATGCAATTTCATCCCGCCAAAGAAAACTGTCGTAATCGTTTACCAATGACACGATTTGTGTGGTTTTGGAAATCTCATGGCCCTTCAACCCATTGGGATAGCCGCTGCCGTCTACAAACTCATGATGATGTAACACAATATCCAATACATCATCACCGTAAAGTCCACTGCGCTTTAACATCTCATATCCATAATTGGGATGCATTGCGATAAAATTTTTCTCTGGCACAGTCAGCGGGCCGCGCTTATTTCGAATAGCTTCAGGTACCTTAAATTTGCCAATGTCATGCAACAAAGCCCCCGTTGCAATAGTACGAATTTCAGGCTTCGACATTTGCAGATTCTTAGCAATCATCATCGATAGCGCAGCAACTGATACACCATGTTGCGTCGCTGTTGCTTGAGCTTCGCCAGAGGTTACCAATGCCAGCTTAACGTTTTCAGCGCCGTATAACTGTTCCAGCATTGCCTCAACCAACACTGAGGTTTCACGTATCGCGCCCTCGGGATCGCTGACCACTTTACCCAAAACACCTCGGATGCCGTTAATGGAGCCGACAAATTGCGTCTGGCTCTGGCGCATATGTTTACGCGCTTGCTGTTCCTGTTCAGTGAGTTGATTAATTGACTTTTTCTGAACGCGCGGGGCCTGAGCTTTCACCGACTTTGCTGATTTAAGTGTGCCAGATAGCAAAATAACATAAGGCACACCCAACTTTTGGATCATCTGGATCTGCGCATCCGAGGTAATCTCGATTTTATTAAACAGAAAAGGATGATCCGTCCATGATAGCGGTAGTTTGACCGTAATACCCTTCTGCAACTGCGATACTGGCAGATGGATTTCCTCGGTTTTAGCCACTGAATTCCCCTATCGCAAACGATTGTGTTGATATCAATCAGGTAAATATTACGAGAATTTTACAACTATAGTTCAACCGATTGAATACGGAAGCTTTTTCCAATAAAAATATGATATCGCTGATGCTTTGGATAAAAATAGTTCAGGAGCAAACCTATCTGTATTGGTAGTTATTCCCCGAGAGGCCAATCAGCCACATACGCTTTTAGATGACGAGAGTGATACAGATAAATGGCTGACCAAAACAGCAATAAACCATCTAATGCCATGGGCCAGTCGAATAAGAAAGTGAGATGACTAAGTCGTATCACTAACAAAACCGCTTCTACTGTCAGCAACACGGCCAGTAGCAGCCGCAAAGACCCGAATAACGGTCTCAACCATAAAGGTTTACGCCGACGTTCAGCGATAACCAGAAAAAACGCGAAAACCGCACCACTACCTGCCGCCAGCGCGATCAAAAAGTCTGACCGATCAGGATAGAATAATTTCACCAGTTCAGAACGGTCACTGGCAATCGTCAGTGACATCACAAAGATTGCCCAGCCCCGCGCCAGAAACAACAACAATAGGTACAACATCAGCGGGGGACGCACATGTCCATGATCATCAAGCCAGTGAACATCCTCTATTCTGAACATCTCAATTCCAGGTGTTTGGGGTCAGGAACAGATGACATGGCGCTGCCGCTGGGCTTTTTCAAGTCAGTTGCTTAAATATGGGATGTCAATCATTGAGAAGCGCCACCAATTGCTGCTCATCTATAACCCGCACCCCTAACTCGGTAGCTTTGGTCAACTTAGAGCCGGCGGCTTCACCGGCAACCACACAATCGGTATTTTTTGACACGCTGCCCGCCACCTTGGCACCCAGCGCTTCTAACCTGGCTTTAGCATCACTGCGGCTAAATTGGGTGAGCGTCCCCGTGAGGACCCAGGTCTGGCCCTTAAGCGGTTGCGCTTCTTCATCTGGCGTTTCAATCATAGGCCAGTGCACACCAATATCAGCACTAATTAAGGTATCGATTACCTGTTGGTTATGGGGCTGTGCAAAAAAATGTACCACGTGCTGCGCCACCACATTGCCCACATCTTCCACCGCCATTAACTGTTCAACACTTGCCTGTCGCAGTGCGTCTAACGTTTTAAAATGATGGGCAAGATTGGCCGCAGTCGCTTCGCCAACCTCACGGATCCCCAAAGAATACAAAAACTTGGATAGTGTTGTGGTTTTAGCTGCGTTCAATGCCACTTTGAGGTTTTCCGCAGATTTAATGCCCATGCGTTCGAGCGATGCTAGCGTAGAGACACTGAGACGAAACAGATCCGCCGGACTTTCGATCAGTTCTTTATCGATCAACTGCTCAACAATTTTATCGCCAAGCCCATCAATATCCATCGCCTTTCGAGATGCAAAATGCTTGATTGCCTCTTTCCGCTGAGCCTTACAAAACAAGCCTCCGGTACAACGCGCAACGGCTTCGCCTTCAATACGTTCAACCAATGAACCACACACCGGGCAATCGTGGGGGAATTGAATAGCTTCAGCATATTCGGGACGTTTTTCCAGTACTACAGCGACCACTTGAGGGATCACATCCCCTGCGCGCCGAATAATGACAGTATCCCCAACTTTCACGCCTAAGCGTTCTATTTCATCGGCATTATGCAACGTGGCGTTGGACACGGTGACACCACCGACAAACACCGGTTTTAAGCGCGCCACAGGCGTCACCGCCCCGGTACGTCCCACCTGAAAATCAACACCTTCCAACACTGTCATCTCTTCCTGTGCTGGAAATTTATACGCAATGGCCCAACGAGGTGCCTTGGCAACAAAACCTAATGCTTGCTGGGCGGCAATGCTATTGACCTTAAACACCACACCATCAATATCAAATGCCAGTGTCGGACGCCGTACCATTATCTGCTGGTAATAGGCCTCTACTTCCGCCAATGAATCCGCCAGTTTAATCTCACTGCTTACCGGCAAGCCCCATTGCTGCAATTGCGCCAATTGACCGCGATGGGTATCTGCCATGGCAAACCCTTCAGGTTCAACCACCCCTAGGGCATAAGCATAAAAAGCCAGCGATCTTGAGGCCGTGATTTTACTATCAAGTTGTCGCAAACTGCCTGCCGCTGCATTTCGTGGGTTCACAAAAACTTTTTCATTACGTACACGAGCCCGTTCATTGAGTGCATCAAACGCTGCCCGCGGCATAAACACTTCGCCACGAACTTCTAGCAGTGGCGGATAACCACTGCCGCGCAACTTCAACGGAATCGATTTAATGGTCCGCACGTTTTCGGTGATATCTTCACCTACCGCACCATCACCGCGCGTCGCTGCACGTACCAATACGCCATCACGGTAAAGCATACTCACTGCAAGACCATCCAACTTCGGCTCACAGCAATATTGCACATCACCAACCCGATCACTCACTCGTTTGTGAAACGCGGAAAATTCGGCATCATCGAACACGTTATCCAGACTCAACATCGGCTTGAGATGTGTCACCTGCTCAAATTTGGCCAAGGCTGTGCCACCCACTCGGCGACTGGGCGAATCAGCTCGTAAAAGTTGCGGATTTTCGGCCTCTAAAGACTGCAATCGTCGCATCAAGCGATCATATTCAGCATCGGGAATTGAGGGATTATCATCCACGTAGTAACGGATATTGTGTTCGTTAATCTCGCGGATCAGTTGATCGATTTCTTGTTCAGTAGTGAGTTGCATAAAAAGGTCCGCTGAAAATAAAGGCCGCATCTGCGGCCAGTATCATGAGTATTTATTACGGCGCAATCAACGCCTAAGAATGCCAGCCAACAACGCTTCAGCTGTTAGCTTTAATGCGTTCCAGATATTCTTTCTTGGTAGATAACTGCCACGGATTACGCTCACCATCTAGCAACAATGCGTCTAGGTCATCCGCCAGTTGTGATGCAGAATTCAGCATGATTGAAAAACTCATCACTGGATCTGAGGCACATGGAATCGTCATAAACAACACTATTCCATGGGTGGAAAACTGTTCCATATTATCGGGATCAAATATCCCTGGCTTTACCATGTTAGCTAATGAAAACAAAACCTTACCGTGCCCAGCATGATCTTCGTGACGATGAAAAATCTGCATGTCGCCGTATTTAAAATTTAACGCCAACAAACAAGGCAGCAACTCAGCACCACTCAGCGTTTTTCCGGGACGAGCAACAACATGCAACACCAGAACGTCTTTCGGCTCAAACACCTCTGTATTGGCGGTAGTGGTGGCAGGCTCTGCGATATCTGCGGTCAACTCTTCATCGTATTGTTCTGATGCAACAGTGGGTTCTAAAGCTTCGCTATCTTCAGCAGGTAGCCCCAATTCCATTTGCAGTTCTTGTTCAAGTAGCTCCTCATCACCGAGTAATGGCTCCTGTCGCAGAGATTTACTCCCTTTACGGCTGGGGCGCGCTTCAGTGGCGGATAACTCAAACGCCTCCTCCTCGTTGTCAATATCCTCAATGATATCGTCTTCCAGAGGTTCCGTTTTTGGTTGAACGACGTCACGCCGAACACGATTTGATTTCAGTTTTGGTGGCTTATCATCCGGTGACGCTTTACGAATTCTGACTTCACCGATGCCATCTGAATCAAATCCTTCTGGGTCCCGACGCGCAACTTGCTCCCGATAAAACCCGGCCATGGGTTTCTCTTTCAAAGGTTTGGCTTGCTGTTTGCGAATAGACCAGAACCCGTGGACTAAAACGGCGATGATGGCGATTGCTGCCAAGACGGCCAATACCAGTCGAAAATCTTCCATTGGTTACCTGTTATTCCTGTTGTTATCCTGCGTCGGCCATGGCGACTGCTTCTTCTATATTGACCGCGACAATACGCGATACCCCAGGCTCATGCATAGTTACCCCTATCAGCTGATCCGCCATTTCCATGGTAATTTTATTATGGCTGATATAGATAAACTGTACATTCTGTGACATCTCCTGCAACAGTCTGCAGAAGCGGTCAACGTTAGCATCGTCCAGTGGTGCATCTACTTCATCCAACATACAAAATGGTGCCGGATTGAGCCTGAAGATAGCAAACACCAATGATAAAGCGGTCAACGCCTTTTCTCCACCGGAAAGTAGGTGGATTGTGCTGTTCTTTTTACCAGGTGGCCGCGCCATGATGGTGACACCAGTTTCCAGTAAATCATCATCAGTTAACGCCAGATAGGCACTGCCACCACCGAATACTTTGGGAAACAACTCACCCAAGCCACTATTGACCTGATCGAAGGTCGTCTTAAACCGGCTACGCGTTTCACGATCAATGCGGCGTATTGCTTCTTCCAGACTCGCCAGCGCTTGATTTAAATCCTTATCCTGTTCATCAAGATAATTTTTACGCTCTTTTTGCTGTTCGAATTCATCAATCGCAGCCAGGTTGATAGCCCCCAGACGACTGATACGATTACGCACTGTATCCAGTTCGGCTTGCCACTTTTCTGTAGTGGCGTCAGCAGGTAAATTATCGGCAATTTCCGCTAACTGAATTTGCTGCTCCTGCAATTGCACCAGTTGGCTCTCAGCCTGCCCCTTTAACCCTTCGCGACGTAACTTTAGCGTGCTGATAGATTGAGTCAAGTGATCAACATCTGCAAGCTGTTGTTTTTGCTTTAAAGTGATAGCTTCATTTTGTTTTTGCAAGTCGGCTATTCGCGCCCGGGTCTGCTCCAGTATCTGACTCTGCTGTTGTTGCATCGTCAGTAATTGCTGTAACTGTTGTTCCAGCACATCAATAGCATCCCCCTGCGGGGTATGTTGCTGCCGGTCTTCCTGGAGTTCCGTCAGTTGTTGCTGCAATTGCTGTTGCTGAGACTGCAATTGGGTCGCTTGCTGTTGAATTAATGCCAGTCCCGTCTGCTGTTCATTCAACTGATGGTTAATATCACGCAGTTTGCGTTCAATATCGCTTAGCTTACTCTTCACTGCGATACGTTGGCTGGTCAGACTTGCCACCTGCTCGCTGTAGCGTCGTTCGTCCCCTTGCTTCTGATAGAGTTCGTCATCTGCAGCAAATTGACTTTCAATCAAGGCTTCAAGATCGAGTTCGTGGCTGGCAATACGTTCTGCCAGTGCAGATTTATCATCTTGTAATTGCTGGCGTTGCTGCGCAAGTTGTATTTCTCTTTCGCGGGCATTATCCAGCGCCATCTGCGCTTTGGCGTGATGAAGGCGCAGCTGCTGTAATTGCTGTTGCCACTGTTCTTGTTCAGTGGCATTCGCTGTTACCAATGCTTGTGCTTGCTGCAACCCCTCTTGCGCATGCGCTAGCCTCAGTTCAGCTTCGGCAATAGCGACCACCAATTCCGACTGTTCGTTGGTCATGGCCACTAAGGAGTGCTGATCCGCTAGCAAAGGCCAGTTAAAGCCGCGCCCCCACACAGAACCTTCAGCGCAAAGAATAATCTCAGATGCACTTAATGTGGGTTGCAGTGCTTGCGCTTCACCGGTTGTTTCAACCCATTTTATCGGTGCCAACCAAGGGCTGAGATTAACTGGTGCCGACACTGGCCCCCAAGTTCGAAGTTCAGTGCGAATAAAACCAGGTTGAGCGCTATCCTCACCAACAACCTTAGCCAGTATCGGGTGCAACCATTGCTCGACAGTTTGTTCCCACCCGGCTGCAATAGAGATCTCTTGCCATAGCTGTAACCAATCAGCGTTATCGGTTTGAGGTTGCTGCGCTGCCAGCCACTGACTCAACATTTGGTGCCGAGTTTGCAATGCTGATAGCTGTTGTTGTTGCTGTTGCAGGAATTGTTGCGCTTCAACAAACTGCGCCTGTGAGGACGCTTTTTGCTGTTGTAGTGGCTCAGACTGTTGCTGCACTAACTGCAGTTGTTGTTGCGCCGCCGTTAATTGCTGCGCAAGCGCAGATTGTGCGGTGTTATCGCTTACCTGCTCTTGCGAAAGTCTGTCAGTGAGCAGGACTAGTTGTTGACGGTCTTGCTCTAATTGCTGTTTAAAGTGTTGCTCTCGAGTAACGGCCAGTTCCTGTTGATGCCGTAGTTCACTCAACGCTGACGATGCTTGCTGCGATTTAATGGTGATTTGCTGCAATTGCTCTTCCAGCGTTTCCAACTGCCCCGTCAGTTCCCACTGGGTTTCATCCAGTTGTTCCTGAATCGGCTTTAGACTGGCCACGGTTTGAGTAAGTTGCTGCTCTTTTTCACCCACAATCTGCATTGCCTGCTGCAACTGTTGTTGCTGAGCCAGTAGTCGTTGCAACTCTTTCGCCAGATGCTGATCTCGTTCGCGCAGAAATTTAATCTGTTGCTCAGCTTTGGCAATATCAGTATTGGACTGGTAATAATCGGCAACCTGCCGCTGTTCTATATCTTCCTGATCATCCTGTTGTAACTTTAATTCTGTCAGTTGCAATGTCAGATGTTCAGCTGCCGTTTGCAGTCGCAACTGCTCTGTTTCCAAGCGCTTGATTTCATCATTTTCGACTTCAGCCAGTTGATGCAATTCCAAATAACGCATCACCAGCAATTGTGCATGCAGAGAGCGCTCCTGTTGCTTATATTCGCGATAACGCTTTGCTGCCTGAGCCTGGATGGTGAGTTTTTCCAGTTGCTTACCCAGTTCGCTGCGAATGTCACCAAGACGGTCTAAATTTTCACGGGTATGGCGAATGCGGTTTTCGGTATCGCGCCGACGCTCTTTATAACGGGAGATCCCGGCGGCCTCTTCGATAAACACCCTAAGCTCTTGCGGTTTACATTCGATCAGTCGGGAAATCGTTCCCTGGCCAATAATTGCATAACTTCGCGGACCAAGACCGGTTCCCATAAAGATATCGGTAATGTCTTTACGACGACATTTTTGTCCATTGAGATAATACAAATTCTCGCCGTCTCGGGAGACCTGGCGCCGCACCGCCAATTCATCATAACTGGCGTAAGCGCCACCGATACGCCCTTCCGTGTTATCGAACACCAGTTCCACGCTGGCGACCGATACTGGCTTACGAGCATTTGAACCATTGAAGATCACATCAGCCCAGGAATCACCGCGCAGATTTTTGGCGGAGCTCTCCCCCAGCACCCATCGTACCGCATCAATCACGTTGGATTTACCACAACCATTGGGGCCAATGACTGCCGTCAGCGGATTGAGAAAAGGGATTTTGGTGGCATCGACAAACGATTTAAAGCCCGCAAGTTTTATCTGTTTGAGTCTCATCTATTTCCGATGCCAATCACTTGAAAAATAACGAAGATAATTAAAGGCGATAACGACAGTATGCCCTTATGAAAAGTAAACTCACTTTAACAAAGCAACATGCATTTTGTAACGCTTTTTATGTACTTATCGATGATTTTCGCTTGTTTTCGTGCGCATGGTTACTCAAAATCAGGCCTATGACGAGATGCTTTAGGGAGTTTGTTTATGCCATCTAGCCTCAACCTCAAAAAAAGTGGGATCAGCTACTTTTGGGATGGACTTAGTCTGATCAAACGTCCAGGATTACGGCGCTTTGTGTTAATCCCATTATTGGTAAATTTGATTCTTTTTGGCTTTGCCATCTATTTTGCAGTTCAGCAACTTGATGTCGTCTTTGGCTGGATCCAAAGTCACCTGCCGGATTATCTCAGTTGGCTCAATGTGATCCTTTGGCCTTTGGCAATTGTGACGTTATTGGTACTGCTGTCGTTTATCTTCAGTTCAGTGATGAATTGGATCTCTGCGCCATTTAACGGCTTGTTAGCGGAGAAAACCGAGCAACTATTGACGGGTAAACCGTTATATACAGGTGGCACTTTAGATTTAGTTAAGGATTTACCTCGTATATTTGGCCGCGAATGGCAGAAGCTTAAATATTACCTGCCGCGCGCTATTATTGTGCTGCTGCTATTTTTTGTTCCGGTTGCCGGACAGACGGTATTTCCGGTGCTCTGGTTTTTCTTCAGTGCCTGGATGATGGCAATCCAGTACTGCGATTACCCGTTTGATAATCATAAAGTCCCGTTTAACGACATGAAGTTTGCCCTCAAGCAAACCAAAGGGGCCAGTGTCAGTTTTGGCGTAGCGGTGACATTATTCTCAATGGTCCCCGTACTGAACTTCATCGTTATGCCTGTGGCCATTTGTGGCGCAACAGCTATGTGGGTTGACCGTTATCGAGCCACATACCGCAACGCCAAAGTCGCGCCAGAATAGTGTATAGGGTGTATTCGAAATGCTCACTCCGGTGAGCATTTTTTTTATGCAGTATCCTATACTCAAGCAGAATGTCAGCCACGTACCTGTGAGTTTCAAGCATAGTGACTTCTTTATCTCACTAATATCATGAAATCATGTAATAACTAAATTGAATAAAGAAGAACAAAGTTTCACTTCTCTTTGATATAAAGGGACTTATGCTTGTGAGGTGCAAATTAAGGAGCTAATAAAGCTATGAGCAAAATCTTCCAAGACAACTCTTATACCATTGGTAATACTCCGCTGGTACGCCTCAATCGAATCGGCAATGGCAACATTCTTGCCAAGGTGGAGTCCCGCAATCCAAGTTTCAGCGTTAAATGCCGTATCGGCGCCAATATGATTTGGGATGCTGAGAAGAGAGGTTTGCTCACCAAAGACAAAGAACTGATTGAACCGACTTCCGGTAATACCGGTATCGCCCTCGCCTATGTAGCGGCAGCCCGTGGTTATAAGCTGACGCTGACCATGCCTAACACCATGAGTCTCGAACGCCGCAAACTGCTGAAAGCACTTGGGGCTAACCTGGTGCTGACTGAAGGCGCTAAGGGCATGAAGGGCGCAATTGAAAAAGCCGAGGAAATTCGTTTAACCGATCCGGATAAGTACATTATTCTGCAACAGTTTTCTAATCCTGCTAACCCAGAAATCCACGAAAAGACTACTGGCCCAGAAATCTGGAACGACACTGACGGTAAAGTTGATGTCGTCATTGCTGGCGTCGGTACTGGCGGCACTATCACCGGGATCAGTCGTTATATTAAAAAGACTCAAGGCAAAGCGATCACCGCTGTTGCCGTAGAACCTGCAGAATCACCGGTAATTACTCAGACCCTGGCTGGCGAACCGGTGCAACCAGGTCCACATAAAATCCAAGGTATTGGTGCAGGCTTTATCCCAGGCAACTTGGATTTAGAGTTGATTGACCGTGTTGAAACTGTTGCCTCTGATGACGCAATCGCCATGGCGCATCGCCTGATGAAAGAGGAAGGGATTCTGGTGGGGATCTCTTCAGGTGCTGCAGTGGTGGCTGCCGCACGTCTGGCAGCGCTACCAGAATTCAAAGACAAAACCATTGTCGCCATTCTGCCGTCTGCCGCCGAACGTTATCTGTCATCTCCGCTGTTTGTTGGCCAGTTTGGTGATATGGAAAATCAGCAGTAATTGATAGCTTCAAAAAAACCCGCTTTATGCGGGTTTTTTTATTGATAACGCTGAGTTTGATTACTCTGGTTTACGCGCCAGCAATGTTGCAAACCGTAACTTGATGAAATTCCCCTGCTCATCGCGTTTATGCAGTTCACCGACATTTTCATTATATTTGACGATGTCCCAGCCTTCATAATAATCGAGCAATTCATTGGTTTTAAAAGTGAAGGGAAAACCCACAGAACAGGGAAAGTCTTCTGTGTCCATGGCTGACACAATCAAATTAACACCACCAGGCAGAGTATGTTGTTGCATCTGCGCGATCAGCCCTGGCACGGTCTGCGGATTGAGAAACATAAAGACCACAGTAGACAGAATGAAATCGAAATCACCTTCAATCTGCAATTCAGCCAGATCCTGCTGACTTGCCTGAATGCCTTCCAGTGCTTCTTGTGCAATCAACTGCTGCAAATAAGCGATGCTTTCGCCGTTTTTGTCATAGCTGGTAACATCATAGCCTTTAAGATTGAGATATAAACTATTCCGGCCGTGCCCACAACCCAGATCCAGCGCCTTGTCACCTTGCAAATACGGTATTGCGGCGACCACTTCTGAATGCGTTTTGCTGAGATCGTATTGCTTTTTAATATAGTAATCTTCTGCACTGCAGAAGAAATTTAATTGACATTCAATGTCATCAGTCACGGAGTGAATGCGGTGCCACTGCTGTGGTGCGATTAATGCTGGCTGATGTTTAACATCAAACTCAGCACGATCACTAACCTCGCCAGTGTCGGTCAGTAACTCGAGGCATAACTGACCTTTTTTGATCTCTAGTTGCGCCCAGGTCCCTTCAGTTGTGTTGTGTTTCTGCATCACATCTTCTGGCAAAGAATCCTTGTGCCAAAGCGGCAGGCTCTTATAGCAAATCAACTGTTCCATAGGTCTCTCTTATTCAACATGGTTACGCATCAATAACACCGATAAAAACACAAAGCCAGTCGCGAGGACTGGCTTGTGATATCTAACAGCAGATTAGGCAGCAGGTTGTGCCTGCGCTATTTTAGCATCCTGTTGACGGGTGGCTTCGCCTTCCAACACTTTGCTATCAATGGCACCAATTTCAATTTTGCGCGGTTTCATTGCTTCAGGGATCTCTCTGACCAATTCAATATTCAGCAAGCCATTTTCCAGATGAGCACCTTCTACAGTGACAAAATCGGCCAACTGGAACGTACGTTCAAAGCCCCGTTCAGCAATACCTTGGTACAAATACTGACGTTCTGGTTGTTCAGTATTCTTAGTGCCTTTTACCACCAGTTTTTCACCTTCACTGGTAATCTCCAACTCTTCCATCGCGAACCCGGCTACAGCCATAGTAATGCGATAATGGTTTTCGCCCTTCAGCTCAATGTTATAAGGGGGATAACCGGCATTGCCATTATTATTGGCAGCCAGCTCAGCTAAACGGGCAAGGCGATCAAAACCAATTGCACTGCGATAAAGAGGGGTCAAATCATAGTTACGCATAGTCATATCCTCGTAAGCAATATGTAAATTAACGGGCCGAATACATCGCGCCCTGGATAAGTGACCGCCCGATGGCGCGGTCATTGTCTAAGATGAACTTTCATCATCGACACAGACTAAATAAGGTCTGGTAACTGCTTTTCAAGTGAAAGCCGATTAATTGAATATATTTTAACCAATGGCAATCCAAGGAATATTGGACTGCAAGTGAAGTCCTTTCTATTTATTAGTATGAAAGAGGTAGTTTTTGCGACTTTATATCTGAGTTACTGCTTAATACACTGTAACTGATTTAATTTGAATGAAGGCTACATCATGGGATTGCTGCAACAAGGGCGCTGGGTTGATCAATGGTATGATACTGATAACACTGGTGGAGAATTTTTACGCGAAGATGCGCGCTTCCGGCATTGGGTCACTACTGATGGCGGTGCTGGACCTAGTGGTCATAGTGGGTTCAAAGCTGAAGCCAATCGCTACCGTCTGTTTGTGTCACTCGCGTGTCCATGGGCCCACCGCACATTGATTTTTAGAGCGTTAAAAGATCTGCAAGCCATTATCCCGGTGACTGTCGTCGAGCCTCACATGCTTGAAAATGGTTGGGAATTTGCCGGCGCCCATCAAAGCCAGAGTGCACACCATATCGCAGGCGCCGAAGCCGACCCACTATTTGGCAGTGATTATCTGTACCAGTTATATCTTAGAGCCGCCCCTGACTATTCTGGACGGGTAACGGTGCCCGTTTTGTGGGATACGAAAACCGATACCATCGTCAGTAACGAATCGGCGGATATTATCCGGATGTTTAACAGCGCCTTCAATGAACTGACAGGGAACACACTGGATTTCTATCCAAAGGCACTGCGCACAGAAATAGATTCTCTCAATAGTCGCATTTATCGCGATATCAACAACGGAGTCTACCGGGCTGGCTTTGCGACCAGTCAACAAGCTTATGACCAAGCATTTGATCAGCTGTTTAGTACTCTTGACTGGTTGGAGCAACGCTTAGCTCAACACCGTTATTTGACCGGTAATCAGCTTACGGAGGCTGATTGGCGTCTGTTCACAACCTTGATCCGCTTTGATGCTGTGTATTTTGGTCATTTCAAAACCAACCGTCAGCGATTACAGGACTATCCGCAGCTATCTGCTTATGTGCGCGATCTGTATCAGTACCCCGGAATTGCTGAAACGGTGAATTTTGAACACATCAAACAGCATTACTACTATAGCCACGGCGAAATAAATCCCACGCGCATCGTTCCTAAAGGACCATTGCAGGACTTTTCACTACCGCATCAACGGCATCGGTTAGAAAGCTGAACTCACTCGACTTCTATCCCATAAAAATCGGCAATTTGTTGCAGTTGTTCGTTATCGTCTAACGTCAACTGCCAACGAACTGCCCCCGCATCAGCCAATAACAATCTGGCATCTGACAACAGTCGGATGTCATCAGGCAACACGGTCATAACCACTTTGGATGCTTGCAAACGCACCTGCAGTTCATGCTGTCCCAACAATATCCGACCAGTAGAAAAATTGAGATTCATTGAGATATTTCCTTACGTTTTAGTTTTAACCAGCCACAAAAACTCAGGCAAGATCATAACACCCCACAGATGGCTAACTTGACTGGCCGCAGTATAATCTCGGGCGCATTAATTTGGCATGCGCGCCTCAGGCCGTCATGTATTTTATTTATTTAAGGATGTTTGATTTGTCATTATTCTCTTTAAAACGCTCACGCGCAGTGTGGCTGACATTGTCACTTCTCTTGCTGTCGCCGCTGGCTAACGCAGTAGTGACTGATGAATTCAGTTATGCGAATACCCAGGATGTGCAAACCCGCCACATCGACTTGCAACTCACGCTGGATTTCACTCAAAAGCAGATCCGCGGCACGACGACATTAGATCTCAAATGGTTGCATCCCAAAGCCCCATTAATTCTTGATACACGTGACCTGACGATCACCAAAGTTGAGGGGCTCACTAGCAATGGTGACTGGCAGCCGCTTAAGTTCACACTGGCAGCGAAAGACCCGGTACTAGGACAAAAACTCACCATAGATACGGGAGCATGGCAGCCACAACAAGTACGCATCGCCCATTTAAGCTCACCCGATGCCAGTGGGTTGCAATGGCTGACGGCGGCGCAAACACTTGGCAAAAAGCAACCGTTTCTGTTCAGTCAAAACGAAGCTATCCACGCACGCAGCTGGATGCCATTGCAGGATACACCGTCTATCCGCGCTAGCTACGCCGCAACCATTACCGCCCCCAAAGGGTTGACCGTATTAATGAGCGCTGACCGGCATCCGGTCAGTGATACCGTTACCCGCTTTGTAATGCCACAGGCGATCCCGTCATACTTAATCGCTATCGCCGCAGGTAACCTCAAATTTGCAGCTTTCGATGCACGTTCCGGCGTCTGGGCGGAGCCAGAGCAGTTAAAGCAGGCGCAACATGAATTCGCAGATACGCCTAAAATGATCGACACCGTCGAACAGCGTTATGGTCATTATCGCTGGGGACGCTATGACTTATTGATCCTTCCGCCTAGCTTTCCCTTCGGCGGTATGGAAAACCCTAAACTGTCGTTTATCACGCCGACATTAATTGCCGGGGACCGCAGTCTGGTTAGCGTAATTGCGCACGAACTGGCACATTCATGGTCTGGAAATCTGGTTACAAACGCCTGCTGGCGCGATATCTGGTTAAATGAAGGCTTTACCAGCTATGTAGAAAACCGCGTGGTGGAAGATCTGTACGGCGTTGAACGCGCTAAAATGGAACGCACCATTTCCTATGGGGAATTGTTGAAAGAGATAAAAGATCTGCCGGTGGCACTCACCTCTTTACATCCTGATCTTAAAGGGCTGGATCCAGACACTTCCTTTAGCGATATTCCTTATACCAAGGGTCAGCTATTTCTGGTCTATCTGGAACAAAAATTTGGTCGTAAACATTTCGATGCTTTCGTGAAGCAGTATTTTGCGCATTTTGCCTTCCAAAGCATTGATACCGAGACCTTTGAGAACTACCTGGAGCAACATCTCCTGTCGGTTTATCCGGGTACAGTTGCCAAAGAGGAGATCGATACTTGGTTGTACGGTGAAGGCATGCCAGCCTCAACACCGATCCCTACCTCTGATTCATTCAAACCTGTTGAAGCGGCCAGAACCGCTTGGCTCGCCGGCAGCAAAAAACTTAATCAGTTATCAACCAAAGATTGGAATGCCCAGCAATGGTTACATTTTCTGAATCAAATGCCGGCTAAAGCCAGCGCAAATGCGTTAAGCTTGGCCCAATTACAACAGTTGGATCAGCAGTTTGATTTTAGCCATACCGGCAATGATGAAATCGCTTTCTCCTGGTTCTCATTGGCACTGGATTACGGTGACTATGCGGTCAAACCAGCATTAGGCGAATACCTTAACCGAATTGGCCGTTTGCGCCTGGTAAAACCCTTGTATGAAAAACTGGCGGCTTCACCAGAAAAAGCATGGGGAAAACAGATTTTTGAACAAGCGAAAGCGGCTTATCACCCTTTGACCATCAGCGTTATCGCACCACTGTTTAAATAAAGATTGGATAACAAGCTAAAATAGCCCGTGCTAAAGCCGGGCTATTTTATCAAAACGGCTTAATGGTGATGGCCGCCATCACCATGAGCGTGACCATGAGCAACTTCTTCCGCAGTAGCATCGCGAACATCTTTAACTTCGAGATCAAAAGTCAACTCACGTCCGGCCAGCGGATGATTGGTATCTACAGTCACCATAAATTTGCCAACTTTCAGTACGGTGACCTGCCGTTGTCCCTGTTCTGTGTTGACCACCGCGATCATCCCAGGCTTCCATACTTTAGCGCCCATCAGATGTTTAACAGAAACTCGCTGCTCTGCATTGGCAATACGCTCGCCATAAGTTTCAATCGCTGGCAAAGTCACGGTAAATTTATCGCCAGTATCTTTGCCTTCTAGGGCTTTCTCTACGCCGGGCATCATATTGTTATGCCCGTGTAAATAGGCGATAGCATCCTGCCCTTCATTGCTTTCAATCACCGCGCCCTGCTCATCTTTCAGCGTATAGTTCAGCTGAACGACTTTATCCTTGGAAATACTCATACAAAATCCTCAGTATCGAGAATGTTAAAAATTCGCGGCAGCTTATCAGATAGCGGCCGGTGCCACCACTATTTCGCCAGTTAGTGACCTGCGCCAGGTACGATCGCTAAGTGTTCTATTGTAGCCAGCACCTCGAGATTTTTTAATGCTAACTGACACACTCCAGAGCTAATTTGATGTTTGGACGAACAATCGACACTCCAGCCACGCAGCAGATAACCGGCCAGCGCGGCATTAGTGCTCAAGTGCAATTCGCCATCCTGCATCCGGTAGTCCAGCATAATTGCTTCGGGATGCGTTAGCCCAGGATGTGGGATGAGTATCAACTCAATGTTAGTGGCCCAGGCGCTGTCGGCAGCAGGTTGTTCTGCCGGTTTGGCAACATCTTCATACGTGGTTACAGTCTTAATCCGCGTCACGACAAAATCGGTAAACTGCTGTGATTGACGATCAAATGCCCGCACGTGCCAGCGCTGACCATTGTTAACCAGAGCGTGCGGTACAATCTGACGGTGACTTTCTCCAGAGGACGTCGACACATAATCCACCGTCAGTACTTCTCCTTGTTGAATTGCTCGCATCAACGCGGCAATAACCTCGGTGTCCGGATGGATCAACTTTACCGCATCGACACACACCTGACTGGGAATCAATGGCTGCGATAATCCATCACCAAATCCGCGGGCCAAGCCACCTAAGACGACCTCAGCATCGTGATGAAATAAAGCGTTAAACGTGGGCAATCGTTGATAGTGGCGTGATGGATGCACCAGCTTCATATTACTCGGTGCTAACTCCCGATAAAGCGCAAAGTCACGTGTCGCCGCTGCCAGTCCGGTGGCAAATTTACCGATCAGATCCTGGCGGCTTATTTGTCCGAAATACTGGAGACAAAAATCAATAAAGGCCAGTCGTTGGCGCTGACCATGACTCAGTTCTTGCAAGGGTTCCATGATGCATTCTCGTTCTAGTTCAACCAGCAATCACCAAGGTAACCAAACGCTCAATTATTGGCAATCATTTTGATTAGCAACGCTATAACCCGAGTGCTTTGAAGGTATCCTGATCGGGAAAACCGTCGGCAATCAGCCCTCTGCTTTTTTGAAACGCCTGTAAACTGCTACGGGAGTTACTGCCCAGAATACCATCCGGCTTACCGGTATCAAAACCCAATTCGTTGAGCTTTTGCTGCAACGCCTTGATCTGTATATGGCTAAGTCGTGGTTGTTGAGGTGGTGCTTTTACTAATTTGCCGGCACCGACAATACGATCCGCCAAGTGGCCAACACTAATGGCATAGAAATCCGAACGATTCCAACGTTTGATAACATCAAAATTCGCATAGCCAAGAAACGCAGGGCCTTGATGACCTGCCGGTAGGTAGAGTCGAGCTTGCATATCAGCCTGCGGCAGTTGCCCACCTTCAACCAGGGTTATCCCCGATTGTTGCCACTCGGTCAGAGACTTTTGTTGTCCGAGCAAACTGTAGTCAAATTTCGCCGGAAGTTTAACTTCACGCCCCCAACGTTCATTGCGTTGCCAACCGAGATGCTGCAAGAAGTTGGCGGCTGAAGCCAACGCGTCTTCAGTGCTATTCCATAAGTCAGCTTTGCCATCGCCGTCGGCATCCACGGCATAACTGGCATAAGCACTTGGCATAAATTGGGTATGGCCCATCGCCCCGGCCCAAGAGCCCTGCATTTCTGACGCTGGGAAACCATAACGCTGACTCAATTTAAGCGCGGTCATCAATTCCGTAGTGAAAAACTCACTACGTCGATGATCACAGGCCAAAGTTGCCAGCGAGTCTAACACCGGCATTTTACCTTTATAGCCACCAAAATTAGTTTCCATGCCCCAAAACGCCAATAGATACTGCGGCGGAACACCATATTTTTCCATCAACTTGTTTAAAAACACTCGATTTTCAGCTAACAGTTCGTGGCCCTTGTTAACACGCCAATCCGTCACACGCTGATTGAAATAACCGGCAAAGGTCTGGGTAAATTCCGGTTGTTGCCGATCGAGCTCTATCACGCGCCTGACAAACTGCAAATTCTGTAAGTGAGTCTTGATGGTGTCATCGGATACGCCTTCGCTACGGGCTTTTGCAGAAAAAGAGGCAATACACTGGGGAAAATCGGCTTCGACGCGAGCCGCGGCAGCATCAATATCGGCAGCAGTGGGTGCAGCACATGCCTGAACAGCCCACACTAACGCAAACCAGGAAAGAATTTTGACCACAAACAGACTCCTTGTACTGTTGTTGGGTGCTTGTGTTCATCCTACCCAGACCCCGTCCATTTTTTAAGTCCCTAAATAGAGAAACTCTGTCGATCAGCTGGATTTTGACCAATTGCACCAAGTTACCAACTTCTCCTTGGAAGGTGCTGGTGATAACGTATAATAACGGCCATTACTTTTGTTAGGTCATCTCTCATGAATGAATTAAGTCCGGTAGTGCAAAGCTTTCTCGCTAAAGTCAGTGAGTTTCAACAGCTGTGGGGGCTGCAAGATCCCGATAATGAAGAATGGTTGGTTTGCGACTCTGCTCAATTTGAAGAAGCCGACGTCATGCCATTATGGTCAGAACAAGCTCTGGCACAAAGTCATTGCAATGAAGACTGGGCGGGATTTATTCCGGCAGCCATCAGTGTTGATGAGTTTCTCGAATATTGGGTTGACGATCTTAACCAAGACGATGTTTTAGTTGGCATTGATTGGCGTAGCGATGATGACTGTGAGGAAATCGAAGCCTTTGAGATCGGCCAGTTACTGGCAGATGTTGAAGCTGAAGAGGACTGATGATATCCCCGCAAGTTGATGTGCCGTTTGAGGTTCGCCACCATTGTTGGTTCTGTGGCGAACCTTGTAACCTACAGTTTGATTATCATGCACTGCCCCATACCTCCCATCCCTCATTAGCGGTACCGGCCTGTAAAGAGTGTGTCGAATTAGCCAAGCAAACTCCGCTGACATCAATATACGAATGTCGCGTTGCCGTGAAAGATGCACTAATGAAACGCTATGCCAAACACTTGGCAATTGGTCTGAACTGGACGGAAGAAGAACTGCAACAAGCAGACTTTACCTGTAAAACGCTGCAAAGCTTCCAACGCAGCGCCTGGTTTATGTATGAAGTGGCAAGAGATCGCGTAAATTTTCCTGGTTGGCTCTTGGTATTAAATGGCGTGCCACTAGAAGATCACACGCCAGAGACTGGCTTTGCTTTTGATGGGGTGAACTACAGTTCGCTATTTGTGGCCATCGAACACGTGAGCAAGGCAATGGCATTGGATAAAGATTTTGTTGCCGCGATTGTGGCCATCACTGGTAAGCAACGCTTCGCATACGCTATCCGTCTTGCTCGACTGCATATTGCCGCTGACAAAGCGACCAAACGCCAGGTGATCCGCGAACTTACCGAAGATCATGCTTTAGCTAACTGACGCATACGCTGCTGTACTGTTTCAACCAACAAGTCTGGTTGGAATTTGGAGATAAAACGATCACATCCCACTTTCTCCACCATCGCATTATTGAAACTGCCACTCAGCGAAGTATTCAGTACGATAAATAGCGACGCCATACGTTTATCATTACGGATCTCGTGAGTTAAGCGATAACCGTCCATTTTTGGCATTTCAGCATCGGTGATCATCATCAGTATTTCATCGGGGATCTTACCGCCTTTGTCGCACCAACTGCGCAGCAAATCTAATGCCTGCTGACCATCACAAGCTTCAATCACTTCCAGACCAATCTGTCGCAAAGTATCTCGTACCTGGTGTCTGGCGGTAGCGGAATCATCCACAATCAATACCTTACGGCCCTGCATTTGTGTTAACAATGATTCATCTAACTTGGAGGCATCCAGCTTCACGTTGTAACGAATAATCTCTGCCAGGACTTTTTCTACATCAATAATTGATACCAGTTCTGTACGATCTTGCTGCTGCAACTTAGTGAGCGCCGTCAGATAGTGGTTGTGCCCCGCATTTTGAGGCGGAGGCATCACCTCATTCCAGTTCATATTGATAATGTGTTCGACTTTGCCCACCAGGAATCCCTGCACACTACGATTATATTCGGTAATAATCAGATTGGAGTCGCCGTCTAGCGGCATCGGCTTGAAACCTATGGCCTGCCGCAAATTAATGACAGGTATCGACGTACCGCGAATATTTGCAACGCCAGAAACGCAAGGATGGCTGCCAGGCATCTGTGACAATCGCGGTAACTTAACCACCTCTTTTACTTTAAACACATTGATGGCAAACAACTGTGTTGAATTAATGCGGAATAACAACAGTTCCAGACGATTTTCACCCACTAACTGAGTGTGCTGATCCACTGATTCCAAAATATTTGCCATGAAAGAAAGTTCCTGAATAACTGCAAAATTTACCAATTTGCTCAGTAGTATAACGACATGCTGAATTGTCTTATATGAGCCATGACAAATTTTCTTATGGTATATAGTATGTTCACAGCTAAGCAGAAACCTATTTGCAATCAATGGAGCTCAATTATGTTTAGAACGATCAAACAACTATCCATACCCATCATTGTTCTAGCATTGAGTGCGTGCACTATTATCGACAAAGAAATTCCAGTTGTTACCGATTTTAAGGCAGATGCCTATGTTGGAACATGGTATGAAATTGCCCGTTTAGACCACAGTTTTGAGCGTGGTTTAACGCATGTGACGGCCACTTACAATCTCAAAGGGGATGCTTTACAGGTGATCAATAGGGGCTTTAATCCAGTATCGAGAACCTGGAAAGAGGCGGAAGGTATCGCCTACTTTATGAAAGGACGCAATACCGGTCTATTAAAAGTCAGTTTTTTCAGGCCTTTTTATGGCGCGTATCAGGTGCATGCTTTATTGCCGCACAATCCCGTCAACGGAAACTATCAAAATTCGATTGTGATGGGACCAAATGACTCGTACCTGTGGCTACTGTCTCGCACACGACAAGTCACCCCAGAAATTAAAGCCGATTTTATACACCAAGTTCAACAATTGGGAATTGATCCCAACAAACTTATTTGGGTAACCCAAACCCCGCAGCCTGAATTAAAAAATTAACTGATGGCATTTGCGCCCACGGGTTTTATCGCTAACGTTACACCTGCAAGCCCTAATACATGATGGCTCTTAGCGATTTCAAAACCGGCCAATCGTAAACAATCATGCATTTCCCCGTGATTAAAGCGATTCTGCTGCGGATGTTCAAACAGTCGGCGACTGACGGGATTACAGATTGCGGCGCGATAGAGTTCTTCAATCACAAATGAGCCGCCGGGACGTAATACTCGGAAAACCTCCGATACGGCCTGCTGCCAGTCGGGAACATGGTGAAACACTGCAAAATCACACACCAAATTAAAGCTGCTATCCGCAAATGGCAATGTTGTTGCGTCAGCCTGCGCCAAAGTCAGCCATGGCACATCAACATAGCGCTTAGCGCAGTAAGATAACATCTCTTCGTCTAAATCTACCGCTGTCACATTGCTGGCACCAAACCCCTTATGGATCATGCTGATCCCCTGGCCAAAGCCGCAGCCGATTTCTAACGCGTGTTCCACTACGGGTAAACCGTGTTCGAATAGACCGAGCAATAATGGTTGTTCCAGTCGCTGTTGCAACCATTGTCTTAAAGGATGACGCACAACATAACGTTCCAGCTTATTTAGCTTCATACTGCTCCTCGGGTTCCATTCACATTTATTTATCTTTATCTGGACAACTTAATACATCATACGCTGTCATAACATTAAGGTTAAAGTGCCATGAAATACGGGCCATTCCAGATATAATCTTACCGATACCTTTATGGGTATCACACATCTGTCATAAAGTTGTGTTGAACTTTGTCCGTTTAAACAGGCACGACAATCTATACAGAAAAATATTGAATAACTTTAATGCGGTAGATACTTGATATTTTTTTCGAAGGTGATTAGAGTGACCTGTCAGACAACGAGTTCTTTCGCTAAAAAAGCTAAGGATATTCTATAGTTAAACTTAAAAGCCCCCGCGGCTTACAGTAAAAAAGGAGTGTGGCCTATGTCATACAAAATCGATGGACATGAAATTACAGTAAACTTCCCTGTAGATTCAATCTCCGTAAATAAAAACTCAATTGCCTTCACCGACAGGAAAGGCAAAAAAATGCAAACTTTTGATAAACGTAGTGATGTCATTTCATTTATGAAATGGCTTGTAAGTACTAATAAATAACCCCCGCGTTATCGCCCTTCGGTAATTAATCCTCTCACCTACCGAAAGCATTTTTGCAGATTGGACTGATAACAAAGATCAGCAATCGGGCAGTATCACATTTGGCTCAGGCAGGATCCCATTGAGGATGAACGCCTGACCAAATGGGAGAATCCCTAAAAGTTTTATCACCATCACCTAAACTAATCAGGAAAGCGTTATACTGACGCCATTCTGCTACTGATTACCAAAAATAATTTTGAGCAAACCTAAATGTCATGATGCAATGACACTGATGTTAAAAGAGATCAGATTGAAAATCCCATTTGATTTGCCAGAAACAACCATTTGTGGCGGCGACTGCCGAGGTTGTTCCAAAAAAATGTTGGAATTATTAGATACAGAAGCCAGTTACTGGGAGTCCATGATTGACCAACAAGTTCCAACCTTGGCAGATTTGAAAAATTTGCAGTTATTAGCGCTACGCACTTTTAAAATACTGCATCGTAATCACTTAGTTTAAGTTAACACACACCATACTTTCTGGCATATCGCGGCAACATAGATTCATTTCCTAATAAGCCGCCCTGATGAATATACATAATCGGCCGCTGCGGATGTTGTCGTTTATAATTAAGCAGCATTAACCAGCCCAACGGATCGTATAAAAGCTCAAAGGTTATTCCCGTTTTATTTAATTGTTGCCAAATCTGATAGAACTCTCGATAGAGTTTGCCGAAATGATATTTTTTTGTCGGCGTAATTACGCTGGGATAGCATCTGCGGTCGTCAGATAAACCAGCAAATTGCTGCAATAAATAATGGTCACCGCCAACCACGGCACAGGTCAGCACTTCGATATCACTGTTAATTTCATGAAAATACTTGGCTAAATATAATGCCGTTGTACCGGTTCCCGAAGGTAAGAAAACTTTTAAACCTTCAACTTTTTGTTGTTCTGACCATTGTTGAATTTCCTGTGCTAATAGTCTTACGCCATATTCGGCTGCACGGCAGCGGCCGCCCTCCGGCACGAATAAGGTATTGGTGGTGCCAGCTAATACCTGTTGTGCTAAATATTGTTCCATAGACAAGCCAGACAACTGATTGGCAACCGCTAAGATCTCTGCGCCCAACAATCGAGCCGCACGATAATTACCAAGTGGACGTTGTACTAACCACTGCGGCAGATGATCCACATAAAAGTGTAACTGCCAACCTTTGAGTTTTGCTAACGCCGCCATTGAGTATAAAGAATTGGCCTGCGCCGAACCGTACCCAATAAGCAGTTGGATATCAGGGAAACCGTGGTCGAGAAAATAACGAAATTTTCTGGCCTTATTGCCGCTGAATTCAGGGTGCAGCAAGTCATCTCGCTTCACATAGAAATCATAACCATCAAACTCGATATGTTGTACCGGCGTCTGCGCCAGCAAAGATGGGGTTATTAGCATAAATAACAAACAGATTTTTCTTGCCATCATTGTAAGATGATGCCGCGATCAACACCATAGTAACCAAAAGCCTAATTATTGGTGAATTTCGCCAATCGAACAAAATGCGAGTATAGAATATTATTAAATTCAATACCTTAAATCTTGGCATATTTATCGCTAAGCCTACCATCAGATATTTTAAATAATAATGAGGCGAGTAAAAATGGCCGTTTTGCGATTTATCTTTAATGTAGCCTGGTTCGTATTAGGTGGCTTTGTGATGGGGCTAGCCTGGTGGTTTGCGGGACTTATTTGTTTTATCAGCATTATTGGTATTCCCTTCGGCAGAGCCTGTTTTGTCATTGGTGAAATGACCTTTTGGCCTTTTGGTCAGGAGCAAGTTAGCCGTGACGAGCTATACGGACGAGAAGATATTGGTACCGGGCCACTTGGGCTGATTGGCAACATTGTGTGGTTTATTCTGTTCGGCATCTGGTTAGCTATTGGTCATATTGCACATGCATTAGGGTGCTTTATCACCATCATCGGCATCCCTTTTGGCATTCAGCACCTGAAACTGGCGCTATTAAGCCTCACCCCTATCGGCAAAACAGTCGTTGCCGCACGTTAATGCTTTGATGGCCCACCACAGACTTGGGGGCCATATTCGTCGGCAGGCGTAGCAACCTTAAAATTATATTAATTTACTGATAATAAAGGTAATTATATTGTTCCATAAGGTCTTTTTCACTTCCTTCACCAATCGTCACGATTTATGATCCTGACATGTCCTTACATTTCATAAGGCAGTTTAAAGGGAGTTGAAAATGAAATACCAAGCATTGATGTTGGCGTTATCAGCCATCATCGGCAACCAGGTAGCCAATGCGGCTGAACCCATTGAGATCATTCAGCCGGTGAAAATTACCGACCCAGATAAAGTAGAACTGGGCAAAATGTTGTACTTTGAACCCCGACTATCAAAATCAGGATTTATTTCTTGTAACTCCTGCCACAATCTTTCCACAGGTGGTGTGGATGCATTACCCACTTCCATTGGTGATCGCTGGCAGCAAGGCCCGATTAATGCGCCTACCGTACTCAACGCAGATTTTATGCTGGCACAATTCTGGGACGGTCGCGCAAAAGATTTGCAAGAGCAAGCAGGCGGCCCCATCGCCAACCCCAAAGAGATGGGATTTACTCACCAACTTGCCGTAACAACCGTTGCCTCCATGCCCGGTTATCGTGAACGATTCGTCAAAATATATGGCAACGATAAGATTGATATTACTCGTATTACTGATGCCATTGCCGCCTTTGAAAAGACACTTGTTACCCCGAATAGTCCATTTGATAAATACTTAGCGGGTGACCAGCAAGCCATTTCCACCGACGCCAAGGCTGGCTATAACATTTTCAAAAATCGCGGTTGCGTTGCATGCCATAACGGCCCGGCCGTGGGGGGAACCATGTATATGAAAATGGGCCTGATAAAGCCCTTTCATACTAATAATCCTGCCGAAGGTCGTAAGGCCGTTACCGGCAAAGAAGCAGATAAAATGGTATTTAAAGTCCCAACGCTCAGAAATATTGAGCTGACTTATCCCTACTTCCACGATGGGAGTGTTTGGTCGTTAGCAGAAGCAGTCAACACCATGTCCAATGTGCAGTTAGGTCAGCAGTTCACACCGGAAGAAAACGCGCAAGTGGTGGCCTTTTTAAAAACGTTAACCGGTGATCAACCTCATATTACCTTGCCGATTTTGCCCCCATCTACTGCCGAAACGCCTAAACCGCAACCGTTCGAACAATGATGCAGATTTAAGATTTGCGATCAAAAGCGCCACGGCAGTGGCGCTTTTTACCTCTTACTATTTACATTTCAATTGATTAATTAACATTTATTTTACATTTGTCCATAAAGGATTTGTCGAATCCACTAACAATCCGTATGGTGTTAACCAGAGCCGATGTCCGCAATGGTAAAAAGGTGCTAAATGGTATTGATATCACCGAGGAGCATATAAGTTGAATTACGGGTTGATGAAATCTGGACCCAATGAATTCAGTATCAATGATCTGCAACAAGCCCCCAACTAAACCACGGCTTGGCACGGCATTCGTAATTATCAAGCAAGAAACGACACGGGATCAGATGAAAACAGGCGATGGTGTTCTGTTTTATCATTCCAGCTGTAAATAACCGGCTGAGGTAGGTATCGCAACCGTCATCAAAGAAGCGTATGCCGATGATAGTGCTTGGGATCTACATTCAGAATATTATGATGCTAAATCGACACCTGAAACACCGCGTTGGCTGATGGTAGATATCCGCTTCCAACATCGATTTAGCACACTCGTATTACTTAAACGGCTAAAAGCAGATGCAGCATTTGCCGAAATGTATTTGAAAAAAAAAGGTTCAAGGCTGAGTATTCAACCAGTAACCTGCGAGGAATGGCAAAGGATAACGAAAATGGGAGACGAAAAATGAATTTGATGGCAAAAGCGTTAATCATAGGCACTACTGCGTTGGCATTTCTAGGTAACCCACTTACCGCCATAGCGAAATCACATGATGACTTACCACCAGGATTACAAAAAAAAGCCAATAGCGGCAAAGCATTACCACCGGGATGGCAAAAAAAATATCACAAGGGTGATGTTTTGGATAACGACATCTACGGTCACGCCAAAGTGGTAGTACCGCTAGATAAAAATGGACTGATAACGGTTAATATTGACGGAACCCTCTTTAGGCTCCAGGAAAAGACCCGTCAGATAATCGATATTCTTGCTCATTAACCGCATCTTGCTAAACCAAAGCACCGCCTCTATGCGGTGCTTTGGTTTTTCAGTTAACGGCCATCCAGCATCCGACCAATACCACCAAGTACCGACCCCTCACCTCTGTCAGAGCCTCCCATAGATGGCGCATGGGCAATAATACGGTCTGCCATACGGGAAAATGGCAAGCTCTGTAGCCATACAGTACCGTGTCCCTGCAACGTGGCCAGAAATAAGCCTTCACCACCAAATAACATCGACTTCAAAGATCCGGCCCGCTGAATGTCATAGTCAATACCTGGCGTGAAGCCAACCAGACAGCCAGTGTCGACTCGTAATGTTTCTCCCTGTAACTCCTTACGAATCAAAGTACCACCAGCATGAATGAATGCCATGCCATCACCTTTAAGACTTTGCAGAATAAATCCTTCACCACCGAAGAACCCGGCACCCAATTTTTGATTGAACTTCATACTGACATGGGTGCCTAGCGCAGCCGCAAGAAAGCTGTCTTTTTGCAAAATCAGCTCCCCGCCCACATCATCCAGATCGATTGCGAGAATTGTACCTGGATACGGCGCCGCAAATGATACTCGCTTTTTGCCATGTCCCTGGTTAGTGAAATGGGTCATAAACAAACTTTCGCCAGTTAACATACGTTTGCCTGCGCCCATCAGCTTGCCAAAAAAGCCCGATTCAGGTGCAGAACCATCGCCCATTCTAGCCTCAAAACTAATGCCCTCTTCCATGTATGTCATAGCACCAGCTTCAGCAATAACAGTCTCCCCGGGGTCCAGCTCGACTTCAACCAGCTGCATACTTTCGCCAAGGATTTCGTAATCTACCTCATGGCAACGTTTGCTCATCTATCGTCCCTCATGTTTGTCCGACCAGCGGTTCAATAAGCGCCGTCGTGCATTAAATTCGTGTGTGTTATGACATAAAATGTCACAACACACAATGATGAATTTACGTGTTCAGCTAAAATCTTCATTAATAATTGCTAATGCATCAATCCCCGCCCCACAAAAGCTGAAAGCACTTGTTTCCACTACTGACCAGTTTAGACTAGTGGCTCTTTTGGTTTTCACAACGATTGCAGATGCAAAATTACTCACTGCTGGCAGCATTTATTCCGACATTTTTTCTGGTTTCAGCTACACCTGGCATGTGCATGACGCTGGCCATGACACTGGGGATGAGTATAGGTGTTCGCCGAACGCTTTGGATGATGTTGGGAGAATTAACAGGTGTCGCTTTAGTTGCAGTTGCCTCTGCACTCGGAGTAGCGGCATTGATGTTACAACATCCTCAGTTATTCCAAGGATTAAAATACCTTGGCGGCGCCTATCTTATCTGGCTCGGGTTCAATATGTGGCGAGCAAAAGCGCACTTAGCTGACAACAACACACTACCAAATGTGCACCCGTATGCATTAATGTCTCAAGGATTTATAACGGCCATTGCCAATCCCAAGGGTTGGGCATTTATGATCTCGCTATTACCCCCGTTTATTGATGCTAATGCGGCAATAGCACCGCAACTAAGTGCATTGGTGGGTATTATTATGCTCACCGAATTTGGTTGTTTAATGGCCTATGCCAGCGGCGGTAAAGGGTTACGTCTGTTTCTCAGTCGCGGCAACAATATCCGTTGGATGAATCGAGTATCAGGGGCATTAATGATAGCTGTGGGCCTATGGCTCGCATTAGACTGATGATTCCTGATAACTTGTGATGTAGTCGGTTGTTCCGGAGAAAAATTACCATGATGATGATGTTTAGCTTCTCCGCGCCACCATTAGGATTTTTCGGATGAAAATTGAGTATTCTCCCATAGGCATCATTCATAGCCCATTTCTTCAGCAAGCTGGCACCCCAGTGCAACCTTCTCGCGCTAATAATGCAGAAGGACATATCGAACTTTTACCTCAGTTCCTCGAAGGACTGGAAGACCTGCAAGGATTTTCTCATATCGTGCTGTTGTGTCACTTGCATCAATGTAACGGTTTCCAGATGAAGGTAACGCCGTACCTTGATGACAATCAGCGAGGACTGTTTGCCACCCGTTCACCGCGTCGTCCAAACCCTATTGGCCTGTCTGTGGTTGAGCTATTGTCCATTGACAACAACATATTGCACATTCGTAATTTGGATCTTTTAGATGGCACGCCAGTACTGGATATCAAACCGTACGTAGGTGAATTTGATCAACGCGCAGGTGCACGTTTCGGCTGGTTTGAAAATGCCAAGAAAATAGCCACGGCCGATAATCGATTTTGTAACAACAACTAGCATAAAAAAGGGTGGCCTTTAGCCACCCTTCTGCAATATCGTCCATCACTAGAATGGGGCGTCGATATCGACTACATCTACCAATTTATGGTTCACGAACTCTTTCAGACCCAGTCCTAACAATTCACGACCATAACCTGAATTACGAATACCACCGAACGGTAAATCAGCTTTCACCATGGTTGGGTGATTCACAAATACCATACCAGTAGAGATACGATGGGCAACCTTTTCACCACGTTTCAGATCGGAGGTAAAGACTGAACCGCCCAAACCAAATGGTGAATCATTGGCGATGCGCACTGCATCATCTTCATCTTTAGCGCGCAGGATCATTGATACAGGGCCGAAGAACTCCCAGTAGAACGCTGGGTTATCGGGAGTTACGTTAGTCAGAATGGTGGGCTGCACAAATGCTCCGGATTCTGGCACTTTAGGGCCGACCTCTGTTGCGGTTGCCCCCTGAGCGACTGCCTGACGAATTTTTTCTTTCACTTCATCGGCAGCAGACTGGGATGACAAAGGTGCCAGTGTTGTTGTTGGGTCCATCGGATCACCCGCCTTCAAACCGGCTACGCCTTCAGTATATTGACTCAAGAACTGATCATATACTTTATTTACGATAATCATTCGCTTAGATGATACGCACACTTGACCACCATTCCAATGACGACCAAACACGGCCCATTTAACGGTTTTTGGCATATCGGCATCTTCCAGAACGACGAACGCATCAGCACCGCCCAGTTCCAGAGTGGATTTTTTCATTGCTTTACCGGCCTGCGCAGCAACTATTGCACCAGCACCTTCAGATCCAGTCAATGCCACACCATGTACACGTGGATCATTGATAATTTTTTCAATCTGAGAACGGGTAGCGTAGAGATTTTGGAAGGCTCCATGAGGTAAGCCAGCATCTAGCATCAGACTTTCAAACGCTGCGGCGGCCTGAGGTACATTTGAAGCGTGTTTCAGAATGACCGTATTACCGGCAGACAATTGAGGCGCCAAGATACGGGCGATCTGGTAATAAGGGAAGTTCCAAGGTTCGATAGCCAGAATGGTACCCAGAGGTTCATGCACCAAAGTTGCATTACCTTCTGCTGGGTCCGCCACTGGTAATTTTTCCGGAGCCAGCAGCTTTTCAGCATATTTCACATAATATTCGAGGATCTGGGCAGACAGCTCCACTTCAGCCTCGGCTTCGCCGATGACTTTACCCATTTCTAAGGTCAGTACTTCTGCATACTTACGTTTATTATCACGCAAAATTTTAGCAGCACGCTGCAGGATCTCACCGCGATGGGCAAATGATGTTTCACGCCAGTTCAAAAACGCGGTATGAGCATCAGTCAGTGCCTGCTCAACCTGTTCATCTGTTGCGTCTGGGAATTTTTTAACTAGTTCACCAGTATAAGGGTTAACTGTTGCATAGCTCATATATAAAACCTCCTGATACATCTCCGTATTTCACGGAGAATGATTTCATCACCTTCGAAATCATTAAAAAACGGTTCTTACCTTACTCCCGAACAAGTTGAAGATCTAGGATTTTAGTCGCCATTGAGATAAATTTTCATTCATTTCAAATAATGATATTAATTATGTCATTTTTGCGAAAGGTTATTATATAAGCAGAATTTAAAACAGGTGCAGACCAGTAATAAAAAAAGAGAAGTCATGTTGAAATATTCATTAAAATCAATTAATAAAAATGTAAATAGCGAATTTTATAGAGTAAAAATCAGTAGTTACTACATTGCACTACAGCATTTTTATTCAATATCAAAAAAATATTTAATGCTTGATGAAATTTCAAAATTATAAAAGAAAAAATCGCTGTAAAAAATTTTATAGATAAATTTTTTGCGAGATTAATTATCTCATAAAAATAAATGTATTTTTGAATTTAGCAGCAAAATTTAATTAATTATACTTACATACAGTTTATATTATGTGTCCATAAAATAAATTTTGCTCCTAAAAACATTAGAAAAAACTCATTAAAATCAATTATTTTTGACATATGCTATTTACTGAGTATTTTCTACGTTTCATACGGTCGCCTGTATTACACTGTGACTTCCGCTATCCCCAACTTTCTTGGTATCAATTTTTCTGGGTAACAAGATATATCCGTGACTTAATTTTTGCAGTAAAGATTTTGCCAAATAGGGCTTTAAATAGGCGACTTAGATTGTTGATACTGCGGGCGACTTTACACGAGACTCTAACCGAGCCATGGCCTCCTGTATAAAATCCATAAAAACTTTCACTCGCGGTGCCAGATCCTGACTTCGAGGATAAACAAGGCTAATCGGCGCGTCAGCAACCGCCAGTTGCGGCAAAAGTTGTAACAAATGGCCAGTGCGTAAATCATCCGCGACATCCCAATATGACTTCATGACGATGCCTAACCCTCTGAGTGCCAGCGCATGACATGCTTCGCCATCGTTACATAAAATATGTCCAGAAACATGAACACTACCAGCATTAAAACGCCATTCAGTGTCGCGGTGGGTACCAATGACTATGCAACGATGTTGCACTAATTCTGCCAGGGTTTCGGGTACGCCAAACTGTCTGACATACTCAGGGGATGCGCAGAGAATTCGGCTGTTCGAGAGCAACCTTCTGGCAACCAGGCGCGAATCCGGCAAAGTCCCATAGCGCACCGCGATATCCAAACGTTCTGCCAGCATATCTTTCACATCATCACTCAATACCAGCTGCAACATAATGTGCGGATAGCTTTGACTAAATTCTCCCATCAAAGGTAGCAAATGCCGATGACCGAAGCTGTTGGGGGCAGTGATCCGCAGGCTACCAGAGATAAGCTGTTGTTGTTCTAACAAGGCTTCCTGTGCCTGTTGTAACTCAGTCAGAATGCGTTTTGCGTACTGATATAACGTTTGTCCTTCCGGGGTTACTGAAAGTCGGCGGGTACTGCGATGCACCAGTTGCAGCCCACTACGCTTTTCGAGATTCGTCAGCCGCTTTGAGGTGGCCGCCAACGATAATCCCAGCGCTGCCGCCGCCGCAGTTAAACTGCCTAAACTTACTACTCGTTCAAACACTCTAAGTGCTGGTAAATCATCTAATCCATCCATTATTAACCTTTAGGAAAGTATGAATTCAGATTGTGTCCATTTAATCAAGTGAGTAGCAAAACTACAATGACCATAATCAGATAAACGTAGAGGAATAAAAGATGGAGATCCGATTAGAAGGAAAATCTGCGTTGGTGACAGCCTCCAGCAGTGGTATAGGTTTTGCGATTGCCAAAGGGTTGGCGGGATCTGGCGCAGCCGTTGTTCTTAATGGTCGCAGTGACGCCACCTTGAATGCCGCCCGCAATACCCTGCTAAAAAGCTATCCCAATGCACAAATTAAAATAGTCGCGGCTGACCTTGCGACCGCTGATGGCTGCGAAAAATTAGTGAACAAGGTGCCCAAGGTCGACATTCTGGTTAACAACGCCGGGATTTATGGGCCAGACGATTTCTTTGAAACCAGTGATGCTACCTGGGAGCAATATTGGCAAACCAATGTGATGTCCGGAGTACGTTTGTCTCGGGCTTATCTGCCAACTATGCAACAACAAGGTTGGGGCCGGGTGGTATTTATCTCTTCAGAATCCGCTCTCAATATCCCTGCCGATATGGTGCATTATGGGGTGTCAAAAACCGCTCAGCTCGCGCTAGCTCGGGGACTGGCAAAACGGGTAGCAGGCAGCGGCGTCACAGTAAACAGTGTGCTTCCTGGCCCCACCATTTCTGATGGTTTCGAACACATGATGGCAGAAGAAGTGGCCCGAACTGGAAAGTCCATAGACACACTTGCCAAAGAGTTTGTTATGGCTCATCGACCCAGTTCCATCATTCAACGGGCTGCCAGCGTTGAAGAAGTTGCCAATATGGTGGTATACGTTTGCTCGACCTTAGCCTCAGCCACCTGTGGCGCGGCATTACGTGTGGATGGTGGTGTTGTCGATGACATTGTTTAGCGTATGACAATAACCCAAGACAAATCGCTCGCCCAGCGTCGACTTAAAGCGCTGCAGACGTGTCTGAGCCGTCACTGAGATGCGATTGAAGTAGGCTCCTAATAAGACAGACCAGATTTCATTGTGGTATGGCCATTAATGAGATGTCGATCAGTCTGATTATTGAGTTTCTCGCGGACATGTTATCCAGAACCGCTCCAAATCATCGAGTTAAGGAGATAAATGATGAAAAAAGTGGCTTTAGGTGCTACCGGAATCAATATTGTGCCGCTGGTGTTTGGCGGTAACGTATTTGGCTGGACCATAGATGAAAAGACCAGTTTTGCGATTCTTGATGCTTTCGTAGACGCAGGTTTTGATGCGATCGACACCGCAGACGTTTATTCTGCCTGGGCCCCCAATAACCAAGGTGGCGAGTCAGAAACTATCATTGGTCGTTGGCTGAAAGCTCATCCGGGGATGCGCGATAAACTGAAAATTTTCACCAAAGTTGGCTCTGATATGGGACATCCAGGCCACAAAGGTCTGTCAGCTACCTGGATTGTTAAGGCGGTTGAAGATTCACTTAAGCGTCTACAAACAGATTACATTGACCTGTATTTCTCCCACTGGCCAGACCCGACAGTCGGTTATGCTGAAACGCTTGGAGCTTACGATAAACTGCTTAAAGCTGGAAAAATTCGTTCAGTGGGTGCATCTAACCTTAATGCAGATCAGCTGCAGGCTTCCTTGGATATTGCAAAAGCGCAACATCTACCCAGCTATCAAGTGTTACAGCCCGAATATAATCTGTATGACCGCGGCAGTTTCGAAGGGCCGTTGCAAGCCTTATGTATGCGCAAAAATATTGGTGTGGTGACCTATTACAGTTTGGCATCTGGCTTTTTGTCTGGAAAATATCGTAGCGCAGCTGACTTAGGTAAAAGTGCTCGCGGCAATGGCATTAGCAAATATTTAAATGAAAAAGGTTCGCGTATTCTGACCACATTGGATGAGGTATCAGCACAGCATGGTGCAACCCCTGCAGAGGTCGCTCTGGCCTGGTTGATTGCCGCTGATGGCGTAACCGCACCGATTGCCAGTGCCACCAAAACCAGCCACGTCAAGAGTTTTGCCAAAGCAATGGCATTACCGTTATCACCAGCAGAGTTAAGTCAATTGACAGTCGCAGGTAATTAACTTTGTTCATGTGTGATCGACGGACGGCCACCGCCTTACTGGTGGCCGGCACTATGTTTATGGAGATGCTGGACGCCACGGTAATCACTACCGCACTTCCTGCTATTGCAAGAGATTTTGGCGCTGCTGCTGTCCATCTTTCAGTGGGTGTGTCAGCGTATCTGGTAGCGTTGACAATCTTTATCCCTGTGAGTGGTTGGGCAGCAGATCGTTTCGGTGCCAGACGTATTTTTATGTTGGCAATCAGTATCTTTACCCTGGCATCAATACTATGTGCGGCCAGCCATAACCTGGGGCAATTTACGCTTGCAAGAATTTTGCAGGGGATTGGCGGCGCTATGATGGTCCCGGTAGGACGCTTGGTGGTTCTCAGGGATATGCCTAAGCAGCGTATGGTCCATGCCATTGCCATACACACTTGGCCAGCCCTGGTGGCACCATTATTAGGACCCGTGCTGGGAGGTTGGATTGCCACTCACTGGAGCTGGCATTGGATCTTTCTATTAAATTTACCGCTCGGATTGATAGCGCTGGTCGCCTCTTGGCGTTTAATACCCACACTCGAAAATCATCCGATGGCCTTTGATACATGGGGCTTTATTTTAAGCGGTAGTGGATTTGGTATGTTTATGGCTGGTATAGAAGCCTGTAGCCGTAATGATGTCAGCAGCCAGCTGTCAATGATGCTATTAATCGCGGGGATTTTACTGCTGGCGGTAACCACCTATTACCTACGGCATTGCCAGAACCCGCTGTTTAATCTTGACCCATTGCAAATTGCCACGTTTCGCATATCAGTAATTGGTGGGTCAGTGTTCAGAATAGCGATTGCCTCTGCCCCTTTTTTGCTGCCGCTGATGTTTCAGCTAGAATTTAGCTTCAGTGCAGTGAAAGCAGGCACGCTGCTATTGTGGTTGTTTGCCGGCAACTTGTGCATGAAAACCTTTACGACGTGGATCCTCAATCGTTATGGTTTTAAGAAGGTACTGCTCGTCAACGGACTGCTCGTGTCCGCGGGTTTTGCAGCAATGGCCATGTTCACGAAAGCAACGCCAGAATGGTTAATGACAGTAGTGCTATTTATCAGCGGCATGAACCGTTCGATGCACTTTACCGCCATAAACACCCTCGGATTTGCCGATGTCCCGAACGCGAAAATGCGTGATGCCAATACATTACAAGCGATATTAGTGCAGATGAATATCGGCACAGGCATTGCTGTGGGCGCGTTAGCGCTAGCGATCGCCGCGATGATACATGGCAGTAGCAGTAGCGTGGCTACCGCGGCAGATTTCCGGGTAGCACTATGGTTTATCTGTGGTTTATCGATGTTAGCCATGATTGACTTTCTAACATTACCGAAAGATGCTGGCGGCACATTATTATCGCGCAAAACGCCAGTATAGAAAGTAATGCCAGTCCACCGCACTAACCACTAGTTCAGCCCTCAATACCGAGTTTTACTGCCGTGCCATAAGCCATCATTTCAGACATCCCCTGTGCGATGGCACTGGTGGTAAAACGCACATTCACCACAGCGTCAGCGTGTAAATTCTCAGCTTGAGCCAACATGCGCAACATTGCCTCCTCACGCGCCTCTGCCAGCATTTCAGTATAACCGACGATCTCACCACCAATGAGGGTCTTCAATCCGGCCATAATGTCGCGACCGATGTGCTTACTACGCACCACATTACCCGTTACCACCCCTAAGGTTTCGGTTACACGATATCCTGCGATTGTTTGCGTGTTTGATGTTTTCATCATGCGCTCCTTGGCGGCTTTAACCGATACCACTTTGGATCAAATGGTATGTTCTCTTTACCATTAACATAATTGGCAACTCAAAAACTTAACTCATTTAGCAACAGGCTAATGGCTTTTCAGATAAAACAGATACCAATTTTCATCGACTTTATGATAGGCAACGGTATTATCGGGAAGGTCTACCGCCGCTTTATCTAAGTCGGCGTATTGGGGTAATGGATTTTGCGGACGATATACATACCCCTTGGTGCTGGTAGTGCCGGCGATGGTCATCACCGACCGGATAAACATGACCCCGCCCCGTCCCCATTCACGCATTCCCCCATCTAATGACAACAGGGTAAATAGCTGACGATACTGCTGCCAACGCGATACATTGACTGCCGCATCAGGTTCCATAAATTGCGGATTTATTGATGATAAAGGGCTGTCCTCGCGGAACATGCCAATAAGCTGCTGATATAGTGCCCGTTGACGCTGCAAGGCAGACGCTAACTGCTTATCGGTTTGATGTTTAGTTGTCAGTGGCGTGTCATATCGATGCAATGACAACATCACTGCCACGACCAACACTGCTATTGTCAACGATTTAGCTACCCATTGCATAAGACGACTTCCCTGTGGGTCAAGATGACCTTACCTTCATCCTAAGTGAATTAAGAACAGGCAACAGCGAAGCTGCCAATTTTTCAGCAATAAATTTGTAAAGAAATGTAAATTTCTTGGTATTACCAATAGACCAAAAACCGAACAATTAAGCGAGATCGTGTTCTGAACAACAAAGTCGATAAAAGCATCAACTTTCTAATATGACATAGCGCTAACAAGTCGATAAAAAAGTGATCTATATCACCTATTAAGTTAGTGTATTTCCGCAAATTAAGATGCACAGATAACGCATAAACATGGCAGACGACAGCATCGTTTCAAGCGACTTTTTTTCATGCTGAACATCGTTTTTTTCCAAAAATTTGCGCATCAGTTAGCATTTTTTTCTGTGTAACTCTATAGAGTTATCTGGTTTTTCGGCATCTTGACAGAAAGTTTCGAAAGGTAAAGAATCCTGCCACCTATTCTTGGAAGTATGAGATAGATCGCCGTAATGCTACTTACCCCTTTGGTAAGTTCCGGAGCCCCCTCCAAGGCTAATGCCACTGAGGAGACCCCCGTCGATGTATTACTAATCGGCGGCGGCATCATGAGTGCCACCCTGGGTACCTTTCTGCAGACTCTGGAACCTAATTGGTCAATGACCATGATTGAACGCCTTGATGGCGTTGCAAAAGAAAGTTCCAATGGCTGGAATAATGCCGGTACCGGTCACTCGGCTCTGATGGAACTGAATTACACACCGCAGCAAGCTGATGGTACTGTCAATATCCAGAAAGCTATCGATATCAACGAAGCCTTTCAGATATCTCGTCAGTTTTGGGCCTATCAAGTAAGCCAGAATGTGCTGCAGAAGCCGCATACGTTCATCAACAGTGAAGCGCATATCAGCTTCGTCTGGGGAGACACGAATGTGAATTTCTTGCGTGCCCGCTACCAGGCACTGCAGTCCAGTACTTTATTTTCAGGAATGGAGTACTCTGAGGATCATGAGCAGATCCGTAAATGGGCACCCTTGGTTATGCACGGCAGGGATCCCAGTCAGAAAGTTGCGGCAACCCGCACTGATAACGGCACGGATGTTAACTTTGGTGAAATCACACGTCAGTTAATTGCCTCATTGCAGAAGAAACCGAATTTCGATCTACAGCTGAATACTGAAGTGCGCGATTTGCAACGTAACAGTGATAACAGCTGGACGGTCACAGTTGCAGACACCAAAGACCACGCCAACAAACGTAAAATTCGCGCCCGCTTTGTGTTTATTGGCGCTGGCGGCGCCGCTTTACGTTTACTGCAGAAATCAGGCATTCCGCAGGCCAAAGACTACGCAGGTTTCCCTGTCGGTGGTCAATTTTTAGTGACTGAAAACGAAGACGTGGTAAAACTGCATTCGGCCAAGGTTTATGGCCGTGCGGAAGTGGGCGCGCCGCCAATGTCGGTACCCCATCTTGATACCCGAGTATTGGAAGGTAAAAAAGTGTTGCTGTTTGGGCCTTTTGCCACCTTCTCTACACGCTTTCTCAAAAACGGTTCGTTGCTGGATCTATTGAAATCTACTAATAAATCTAACCTGATGCCGATGATCCGGGTCGGATTAGACAATTTCGATCTGGTAAAATATCTCATCAACCAAGTCCGTTTGTCCGAAGATGATCGTTACGAAGCACTTAAGCAATACTATCCCGATGCAGTAAAAGCTGACTGGAAATTGTGGACTGCCGGGCAACGGGTACAGATCATTAAACGTGACCCGCACAAAGGCGGTGTTTTACGCCTGGGGACCGAAGTCGTCAGCGATGAACTTGGCACAATTGCAGCGCTGCTGGGGGCATCGCCCGGTGCCTCCACTGCGGCCCCAATTATGTTGCAACTCTTGAAAAAAGTTTTTCCAGAGCGCGTTGCCAGCCTTGAATGGCAAAGCAAACTGCAACAGATTATTCCCTCCTATGGCAAACGTCTGGACGGTGATATCGAAGCCATAGAGCACGAACTGGCATACACCAGCCAACTGTTGCAGTTACGTCGACAGGCACCGTGTTCAGTGATCAATATCCCTGAGCCAGACCATAGCTTTATGCTGCCTGCGAACAACATGGCAGATATCGCACTCTAGCCTATGTAAGAGTTGCTGGTACTGACCAGCAACTCTTTGCCATCCTCGTCAGCACTTATGCTTACCTGATTATTTAGCCGTTGATTTCATTTTTTTGCAGCTGTTTTTCGTATAAAAGTCCCGCATAACCACCTGCGTCTTAATGCTTTACGCCATTAAACTCACTGACTTAACGGCCTTAAGTTTCATTAGTATCGAAACCTATAAGCCACCATTAAAAACTGTTAACTTACGCACGTTTTTTCAATGTTTGGTATGTGTATCACACTCACAGCCATAACTAGTCTGTCCCTATCGGGGATTTTGGGGAGATACCTGATCCATGAGTAGTGTCTCTCTTTTGCTCCAACTCACAATCACAGAGCTAAATATCCATGAGAAAGATTGCTGTCATTCTGCTTGCCTCACTGGTGAGCTTAACTTTTAATCTGCCAGTCAGCGCACAGACGCAGGATAAACCTGTTGATGTGCTGCTGATCGGTGGTGGCATTATGAGCGCAACGCTGGGCACATACCTGCAGGAGCTGGAACCAGAGTGGAATATCACCATGGTCGAGCGCTTGGACGGTGTCGCCAAAGAAAGCTCCAACGGCTGGAACAACGCCGGCACGGGCCATTCAGCGTTGATGGAACTGAACTACACACCACAAATGCCAGATGGCAGTATCAACGTAAGCAAAGCCATTAAGGTCAACGAAGCGTTTCAGATCAGTCGCCAATTCTGGGCTTATCAGGTCGCCAATGGTGTGATGCATGATCCTGAATCTTTCATCCGCAGCGTAAACCACATGAGCTTTGTCTGGGGTGATACTAACGTCAACTTTCTCCGCGCCCGTTATGCTGAACTGCAAAAGAACACGCTGTTTCAGAGTATGGATTACTCAGAAGATCATGAGCAGATCCGTAAGTGGGCACCGTTAATTATGGAAGGTCGCGATCCTAAGCAAAAGGTAGCGGCAACTCGCTCAGTCATCGGTACTGACGTGAACTACGGTGAAATCACTCGCCAACTAGTGGCAGGTTTGCAGACTAAAGACAATTTCCAACTGCAACTGTCTACCGAAGTGCGTGACTTAAAACAAAATGCTGATAAGACCTGGACCGTTACTGTGGCCGATCTGGCCCATGGTGAGAAGCTGCACCAATTGCACGCTAAATTTGTGTTTATCGGTGCTGGCGGCGCAGCGTTACCATTGCTGCAAAAATCGGGTATTCCGGAAGCGAAAAACTATGGTGGCTTCCCTGTCGGCGGTCAGTTCCTCATCTGTGACAATCCTGATGTGGTGAAACGTCATCTAGCCAAAGTCTACGGTCAGGCCGAGGTTGGTGCACCACCTATGTCCGTACCACATCTGGATGCCCGTCGTATCGATGGTAAAGAAGTTATCCTGTTCGGCCCGTTTGCAACGTTCTCAACTAAATTCCTGAAAAATGGTTCTTTATGGGATCTGCTTGGCGCTACCACCACATCAAACATTATGCCGATGGTACATGTGGGACTGGACAACCTCAATCTGGTGCAATACCTGATTGGCCAGGTACTGCAGACGGATAACGACCGTTTTAATGAACTAAAAAAATACTATCCTGAAGCTAAAAAAGCCGACTGGAAACTATGGACTGCCGGGCAACGGGTACAGATCATCAAGAAAGATGCGGAGAAAGGCGGAAAGCTGCAGTTTGGTACCGAAGTCGTCGCATCACAGGATCATACTTTGGCAGCATTGTTAGGCGCATCTCCTGGTGCATCAACTGCGGCACCCATTATGCTGGATGTGCTGAATAAGGTATTCAAAGATAAAGTTGATGGTGTTTGGTTATCGCAGTTGAAAACGATAATTCCATCCTATGGTACCAAGCTAAATGGCAACGTGGCGGCGACAACCCAAGAGCTGGAGTACACCAGCGAAGTGCTGAAGTTGCACAAACCTCAAGCGCCCAAGAGCATTGCTCCACAACCAGAAGCAGGTGTTGCGGTACCAACTGCCAAGCCAGTTGCTAACATTGAGCTCTAATACTGTAACTATCCTCGACAGTTAAACCAAAGCCCTTCCGGGTCAAGCCGGAGGGGCTTTTTATTTGCTTTGGTATTTTTACTAGGACAACGAAACACTACCCAGAGCGATGTGCATCACAGATATTACCTGCATGTCCCAACCGCGATATCAACCATCGTTCACTGGATTGCACAGCAGACTGAATCACGCTCCACCAGTTGCGGCATGAACAGATGGGTTTGTCCTACTGGTTTATAGTCTGCATTACTGAGTTTGATGGCTAGGTCTACCGCATAGGCCGCCATCTCTTCAATGGGGTAATGCATAGTCGTCAGTCTCGGCCGACAGGCTCTGGCTACCGGTAGATCATCAAAGCCGACCACCGACACGTCCTCTGGGACCCGAATACCTGCAGCAAATAACGCATGAATAGCGCCGATTGCCATCAAATCATTGTAGGCCAGCAATGCGGTGAATGGCAGACCACGCGCCAGTAACTCCTTCACCGCCAGTTCTCCGCCCTCCATGTTAGCAGTGCCTTCGGCCACCAATTCTTGCGATAACGACAATCCGCGCTCCAGCAGCGCCTGACGACTGCCTTTAAGGCGTTCCGCCGGATCACGGTTCTGATAAATGCTGGTAATAGCCGCGAACTGCCGGTGGCCTTTGGACAACAGATACTCAGTAACCCATTGACCACCACGAATGTTATCTAACCAGACACAGCGGTTGGCAATCTGTGGGATGTAGCGGTTCACCAACACCAACCCTGGGATCTCATCGGCCAAACGAATTAATGTTGCTTCATCAGAATATTCACTGTGCAAGATAATCGCCTGACAATTGTGTTGTCGTAGCGACTGGATGGCATCGAGTTCGGATTGCGTTTCATACAAGGAGTTGGCCATCAACAGCTTGTAGCCGTTCTCTCTTACTGCATTTTCAACACCACTGGCTAACGTGCCGAAAAAAGACATCGACAGACGCGGCGTTACTACGCCAATAGTGTTGGTAGTTTTACTCACTAAAGCCTGTGCATTAGCGTTCGGCTGGTAACCCAGTTCGGCAATCACCTTCTTCACTCTGGCACGGCAGGCATCTCCGACCTGAGCGCCATTATGAATAACACGCGACACGGTTGCGGTCGAAACTCCGGCGATCCGGGCAACATCTTTGATAGTTACCATAACGTCTCTCTTGTCAGTCCGTTGCTCCAGAAGAAGCAAGTTTATCTTTTAAACCAATATGATAGCTGTGTAAACACCACAGAGATAAGATCCCGAATAACACAGTGCCACCGGCCAGAATAAACCGCATTGCAGTAATACTGCTGGCGCTTTGGGCCCCACCCGCAGCGGCATCAAAACCGATAATATTCAATGCGGCACCAGAAGCCAGCAACGCCAGAATACTCGCCAATGAGGTAGCCGAATTGTATATTGCGGCAAACATGCCAGCGGTTGGTTGGCACCTTCGTCGGCTTTCTGCATCACTCAAACCGGCATTGAGTGCCGGGATGAGGGTCGTCATTGCGGTCCAGACGCTAGTACATAACACCGCGTCCAGTACGATCCAGAAGCCAATATTCGGTACAAACAAAAACCACTTAGCAATGCCACCCAGCAGCGTCAACACTAGCACCCATCCTAATGCACCAACGGCCCCACAACGACGATGCAAGTAGCTTACCAGCGGCACACTGGCAAACCCAGTCAACGCATAAGCCGTAGATAGTACGCCTTTCCAGTAAGCCCCCTGAGTAATATCGCCGTGGCTGACAAAGTACACCAACAGGTAATAATCCATGCTGGCAGCAAACACGCTGCCGCCAAGCTGTAATAAACAGATTGTCATCAGCAATATCAACAACTTATGTCGCAATAGCTGTTGCAGACTTTCAGTAAATCCTGGCTTACCAGGTGCCATATAACTGACAACGGTGCTGGCGCTTTCCCGACAAAAAACAGCAGGCAACACCCCCATCACACCTATCAGTAACAGCGCTACGCCCCAGCCCACCCAACGGATCCCCACAACCACGGAGGCAAATATCGCCAGACAGGCTAATGGAAATAACCATTGATACAGCACGGAGGCCAGCTTTATAAAATAGGTATTCACGGCCATGATGGCGGCGCGCTGCGACTCATCGTGAGTAATTTCGTAGCTGAGGCTAGTTGTCGGGACAGCAACCACTGCCGCCGCTATCGAAAACAACAGATAAAACAGCGCAAAATAGCTGAGTTGCCACAACATTGGCCAATGGGCAGGTACCATCCAGATACAGCCAAATAACAGCGCACTGAATAGGCTGCCGACGATGATCAATGGCCGCCGCTTGCCGATTCGCCCTGGCCAATGATCACTGACGTAACCAATCCATGGTGTTATCAACAGACCAGCAACCACCGGTAACGCGAGCGCCAGACTTAGCAGGAACGGGTCAACCCCGAGCTGCATCTGATAAAATGGGATCGCCAATACCTGAACGCTCTGACTGGCAAACAGCATCGCAAAAAAACCAGCACCCAGTGCCAGCTTTTGTTGGGTTAACCCTTTGAAAACACTATCAACCAACCATCGTCTCCTTGCGAAGTATTGGCGCTGACAGGATCATATCCCGCCCTGTCGATGGTGCCAGTCAGCTTTTGGTGTCCCCTGAAGCAATCAATCTTTCGCTGACATCTGTATTAGTGCTACCTCAGCAATCTCAATACCACGCTGCGGCATCGTTTGATGAGCACCTAAAGGTGGCAATGACAACTGCAAACCTTCAATCGCATTAAGTGCCAATGACGATTGTGAGGCAAACGGGCCAACAGTGACGGGCATAAAGGTAGGATAAGCTTGGCCAAGCATGGTGCCTATTGGTTGGAACTTATCCAGCGGTAATACTAGCGTTTTCCAGTCAGATGCCACCGAAACATCTGTCCCCCACGCCAAACCATCATTGCCGATAATACCCAGCTGCAAGTGGTCAGTGGCGAAAGCACGGATCCTCAATTCCAAGGCATTGTAGCCGCGCAAATTGCGGCCAATAAGTTGATTGTCGTTAGCAAGGTCCAGCCGCAACAAGTTGCCACCGTTGTTGATTACCTGCGGTTCCACCAACAATTTTAATGTGGCACCTTCCACTGTGGCGGAGGTCGCCGGCCAGGATACGGTGTTTTTGGGGGTGTAATAGCCTGTGCGATCCGTTGCTGGTGCCAACAATGTCACTGGCGTACCTGTCGGTGTCAGCAAGGTATGCCAATAACCAGCATCAACATAATCCCAATCAGCAGGCGTTCCGGCTTGAGCGCCCGGCCAGGTTATATTTTGCAGGCCATCATTGACGCTGATGGCATATTCCAGAATCCCCGGTTGGCGCCACGCGGAGCTATCAGGTAAGGTCAGTCGATATGTATCAGTATTAACCACCGACATCGGTAATGCAGTGAAGGCTTTATCGCCCTGATAGCGTACGTACAAAGTCACCTGATACTGCGGCTTTATGCCCGCAATTTGCGCACTAAAACTGAGTTTATCCCCCAGATTGCGCTGGCGCTGCGGCTGATGCACCAATGCCAATTTAGGCACAGGAATTTGAGGCAGATAATAAGCCTTGTTAGTGTTTTTGATGTTATTAATCAGATCTGCAGTACGTCCTAACAGATACACGCCAGGTTTCACCGTTATCTTGCCATGTTCAGCCGTCGCGACAACATCATTACCGGAGTTGATGCCCTTCATCGCAAATGTTTCGCCCAAATCGGCCAACATCAGTGTCATCTGCCGCTGATGCAGATATAACCTGCCCACTTCGCGCTGTAAACTGGAAGGCTGATGTGGGTCCTGTAATTGCAGCAGATCTGGGTAGACTTCCAAGCGCCAAACGCCCTCCTGCAACTTGTCGAGGAAATAGGCACCGTTACCACGGTAAGCCACCAGCGGCGAGCTGCCGACCCCTGCAATATGTTGCAGTCTGGCGCCATGTTGGGGAGCCTGTTGCGTATTGTTGGAATAGTAATAATGGTCGCCATCATCATACAGGCTGAGATCCGCCTGATAATCTAACAATGTATGATCAAAGCGGTTGCTTGCAGGATATTCCTTGGCGTGATAACCCAAGGGCAGTTGCCGAAACTCTGTAGCCGCTATCATAAAGCTGATCGCTTTGGCTGGCGTATACAGCAGATTCAGATAATGAGTGTTGTATTCAGCATTGGTCTGCACCAGTGCGGCGGAATCATACGCAAACTGCGTCGCCCATTGAAATCCGGCTTCGCGAAAGCTACGTGCCATCGCCGGATACATCACACTACGAGTCACATCAGCGGCATCAAACTCATACACCATTTTAGCCTTGTGCTGGCAAGCCGAGATCTGCTTAAACGGATCAGTGTAATGTGCCACCGCAGGCAGCATATTGCTGTGAAGCGCCGAGTTTTTTACTAAGCCTGTGGGATACCATTGGTACGCTACCCCATCGACCGAACTGTTACACAAGGCGTGGGCAAACGCTTGATCATTCCCTTGTTCACTAATGTTGTAGAACAGGGGCTTAGTCACGCCTAACCCACGCACGGTTGCCAGTAGTTGTTCCACATACGCAGCACTTTGTTGCGGCGATTGCGTATGTTTCGGCTCATTGAATAACTCAAAAGCAATAACGTTCGCATCGGTTGCCAGCGTTTTTCCCGTATAAGGATTTTTATGGGTCAGCAACTGCCGCAGATAATTTATAGTGGCGGCAATGGCTTTAGGATCCTGATTCATCTGGGCTTTGCTGTAATCGACAGAGAATCCTGGCTCTTTTGGATCCGCTGCCGGGTAACCAGACCCCCACCAGGCAATGGGGGTAATGATGGTTTTGATACCATGAAGCGCTAATTGGTGCTGCAGATAATCAAACAATCGCAGTTGCTCATTATCCAACAGATTACCGTGTTTATCGCTGATCAGCCGCTCCCAGACATGTACCCGGTAAGCATCTAATCCCAAGCGAGCGATGTGGTTCACATCCATATCAATGACCGCTTGTGGATCCAGCCCCAGCTGCTTGACAGCACGATAACCAAAAGCAAAAGGCATGGCATAATTCACACCGAATAACGCCACTTGCGAACCATCTTGCCATTGCATCACACCATCTTTAATCGTGACGGGCGTTGGTTGTGCCAACAGTGGCGAAGTTACGGCAGCCAGTAAGGTAGCCATCGCGGCCACTAGCGATTGTCGAAATGTCACTGTCAGCATCATACTCACCACCAGGTTGTGTAAAAGCCAATCAGGATCAGACTGATCACCACCGCACAGACGCGGTAACCGCCGTGCGTAGTGAAGTCGATATCATGAAGCGGAATGCTGTGCTCATGGTCCTTACCTTTGCCTTCCAGTAGCGAAATCACCACCGCCAATACCAGACAGCAAAGGAACACGTAACCCACCCGATCCATAAATGGCACTTCTGGCAACCAAAATTTAGCCGCTGCCGACAATGCCGCCGACCCAATCGCCGCAGCCAGTGCACCGTTGGCCGTTGCCTTTTTCCAGAACATACCTAGCACAAACAGCACCACGATGCCCGGCGTGAAAAATCCGGTAAACTCCTGAATAAACTGGAACGCCTGTTCTGATTTACCCAGCAGTGGCTGTGCAGTCACCAGTGCGATGACCAGTGCCGCGACGCTGGCGATACGGCCAACTTTGACATAGTGATGTTGCGTTTGATGACGACGCACCTGCGCATACAAGTCCATGGTAAAAATGGTAGAAATACTGTTGGTCATGGAGGCCAGACTGGAAAGGATCGCGGCCACCAATGCCGCGAAAATCAGCCCTTTCAGGCCTACAGGCATCAGCCCCATCAATTGTGGATAAGCCTGATCCGGACGGTCAAGCGGCGGCAACAGCAACACGGCGGCAATTCCGGGCAATACCACCAGCACGGGCATCAGCAGTTTGAGGAAGGCAGCAAACGCGATCCCCTTACGCGCTTCTTTCAGGTCTTTTGCCGCCAGTGCCCGTTGAATGATGTACTGGTTAAAACCCCAATAAGACAAGTTCATCACCCACAACCCGCCAATCAATACGGAAATCCCGGGCAAACTGGCGTAATTCGGATTATCCGGGGTCAGGATCATGTCGAATTTTTCCGGCAGTTTAGTCATCAGGATATCGAAACCGGCGACGACCCCATGGCCATCACTGACCATCTGCAACGACACATATGACAGGAACAGGCCCCCGGCCACCAGTAACAGCACCTGAATAATATCGGTCAGGGCCACAACCTTCAGACCACCATAAAGCGAATAGGCTAATGACAATAGCGCCAGCAATACCAGACTGGCACTGATATTCAGTCCGGTCAGCGTATTGATGGCCAAGGCACCCAGCCACAGCACCGCCGTCAGGTTAACAAATACGTACACCGCCATCCAAAACAGCGCCATGGTCAATCGCACTCGATTGTCATAACGATGCAATAGAAATTGCGGCATGGTGTAAATTTTGCGTTTGAGGAAAATCGGCAGGAACCAGGCACCCACGATGATCAGGGTAATGGCCGCCATCCACTCATAAGAGGCAATTGCCAGACCAATCGCATAACCGGAACCGGACATTCCGATAACCTGCTCGGCAGAAATATTGGAGGCCACCAACGAGGCACCAATGGCCCACCAGGGCAGGCTGTTGCCTGCCAAAAAATAATCGCTGGTATTTTTATCGTGCCCGGGTTTGTCCCGCGACACCCACCAGGCCAGTCCAAGTAGGATGACCACGTAGGCCGCCAGAATGGCAAAATCCAATGGGGCTAACAACATACAGCTTTCTCCTGGGAGTTTTTAAGGTTGGGCAACAATCTCGGCACCGGCCGAAGGCTGACAGACAAATACCTCGGCGACCAAGCCACAGTGCTCAGGATAGTGGGTAGCGACCTGCGTTTTGACGGCTGCGACCAAATCGTGGGGCACCAACGCCACCACACAGCCGCCAAATCCGCCACCGGTCATCCGCACACCACCACGGTTACCGATAATGCTGTCGACCAGCGACACCAGATAATCGATAGGCGCGACAGTGATTTCAAAATCGTCGCGCATAGAAGCATGTGATTGCGCCATCAACTGGCTAAGGGTGCCAATGTCGTTGCTCGCCAGCGCCGCAGCGGCTGCGAGCGTGCGGGCATTTTCGGTGACCACATGACGTACGCGACGAGCGGTCACGTCATCCAGTTCGTCGAAGATGTTGGCAATCGCCGCAATATCCAGATCTCTCAACGCTTTCACGCCATAATGTGCAGCGCCTGCTTCACATTGTGCCCGGCGGGTATTGTATTCACTCCCCACCAAGCCACGTTTCACATTAGAGTTGATGATCACGACCGCCAACGCCTGCGGCATCGCCACGGGCTGGCACGACAGCGAGCGGCAATCGATCAGCAGCGCATTTCCCTGCTGTCCCTGAGCTGAGATCAACTGATCCATAATGCCGCTATTACAGCCCACAAAATGGTTCTCAGCTTGCTGGCCAGTAAGTGCAATCTGCGCAAGGCTCAGCGGCTGTCCCGCTAACGTGGTAAACGTAAGCCCCAGTGCGACTTCCAGCGCCGCAGAGGAGCTGAGACCTGCGCCTTGCGGTACATTACCGCTGATAGCCAGATCACAGCCTACTAACGAGATCTTCTGTTGTTGCAGGCTCTGCACCACACCGCGAACATAGTTGGCCCATTGATAATCCAAATGGTGCGCAATCACATCGTCTAACGGGATGGCATCTGTCTGCCCCTCATAATCGGCAGCCAGTACGCGGATGACATTCAGGCCGTTCTTACGAGCCAATACATGGGTATCAAAATCGATCGCACATGGCAGCACAAAACCGTCGTTATAATCGGTATGCTCACCAATCAGGTTTACCCGACCTGGCGCACGGAAATGGTAATCGGCGGTTGCCGCAAAATGTGATGAAAACAGCTGATGCAATTCAGCGACTGTCAGACTCATGCGTCACCTTTTGGTACAGATTTATAGTGAATGGGTGATTGTTGCCGTAAGCGCTCTGCCGCCTGCTCTGGGGTCATATCGCGCTGGGTTTCTGCCATCATTTCATAACCCACCATGAATTTTTTCACCGTGGCGGAACGCAGTAATGGCGGATAAAAATGGCAGTGAAGTTGCCAGTGTGTGCGCGCCTCAGACGCCTGATATTGCGGGGTATAAGGTGCCACATGCCAGCCCATAGAGTATGGGAAAGCACACTGGAACAAGTTGTCATACCGGATAGTGATTTGCTTGAGAATATCGGCCAGCGCTGCTTGCTGCTGCTCCGATAACTCATCCATACGGGTCACATGGGCTTTGGGCAGTAATAGCGTTTCAAACGGCCAGGATGCCCAATATGGCACGACCACCAGCCAGTGTTCATTTTGCACCACAGTACGCGCGCCATCAGCAAGTTCGCGCTCGACATAGGTCAGCAGCAGATTTTTACCGTGCTGTGCCAGATATTGCTGCTGTGCTAAATCAGTTCTGGCTGGCAAAGTCGGCACCGAGGAACACGCCCAGATCTGCCCATGCGGGTGGGGATTGGAGCAGCCGTTTATCGCACCCTTATTTTCAAAGACTTGTACCCAAGCATAGTGCTGTGACAGTTCACCATATTGCTGGATCCACTCATGAATCACGGCGGCGATCTGCTCGGTAGACAATTCCGGCATGGTCAGACTGTGGTCCGGGGAGTAACACACAACCCGGCTGGTACCGCGCTCAGATTCCAACACAAATAGGCCGTCATCGTTGCGGCTGGCAACTGGCGTATCCTGGTGCAGGGCGGCAAAATCATTGGTGAACACATAAGGTTTGCTGTAGTTCGGATTGATATCACCGGTAATACGCTTGTTACCCGGGCACAGAAAGCAGCTGCCGTCATAATGCGGGACATTATCGGTTGCAGGCGCTTCAACCTGCCCTTGCCAGGGACGCTTTGCCCGATGTGGAGATACCAACACCCAGTCACCGGTTAACGGATTATAACGGCGATGGGGATGATCTTTTACGTCAAACTCTGACATACAAACCTCAATTCCTATCAAACTATTGTACTGCGATAACCGTCGGAATTAGCAGGCTGCCAGCGCCAACTGGAGACTACCATTTCGGTTAAATTTCGGGTTGTCTGCAATCCTCGCTGCTCTCGGCCGAGGCGGGCATTGGCATAACACTGGACGACATCGCCAGTCCGGCGGCCCACAACGCATGCTGGCAAATCACAACCACTGTCATTGGTAGCCGCGCCCACACCATTACTCACTGCGGTTGGATAATCATCGCTAAACACTGACGGTTTGTGATGTCGCCCTGCTGCAATAAATGGCATGAGATTATTGAGGCTCCCGTGAGCATCCTCGTCAACCAAACGGCGGGAATGAGCCACTACCGGACCAAAATAACGCAGGATGATACCATTAAATCCACTACCTGCACGGGTTGCAGCGCAGCGATCGCTGATAATCTGTTCCACCTTCAACTTGCGGCATCCATAAGGATTGGTTGGCGCAAGAAGAAAATCCTCAATTATCGGGACCTTATGAGGAGCACCATAAATGATGGAAGGTGCCTCCCAAACCCACTTTTTTTCGCCGGTTTGTCGCAAAGCCTCACCAGTTTGAGTACCGATATCACCAGCGCCGCCGGTTAACAGGACCTGCATTAATGTTCCTCCAACATTAATGTCGCTGGCGCTAAGCCTGCTGCAGTTACCGTGACTTTGGCATGCTTAAGACTGTTACCAATACGGATCAACAATGCCCCCTGCCCCATAGAGGTGACCATCGGACTTTGATTAAGAATTTCGATATCGCCACTGGCACTCGCTTGTAACGGAATATTATTGCTCCACACCGGATGCCCATCCTTGTCCTGTAGCTGGGCATAGACAAATAACACATCATTGACACCGGTTTTGGGTGCTATACCGCTGGTATCCAGTCGCAAATTAATAGCCACCGCTTTACCTGGAGTAGCCACCTCATGGGTTGCCACGACTTTGCCACCGATAATCGCGTCAGCACGTAACGTCCCCGGTGTGAACTTAGCCAGATGGAAAATAAACGGCGGATGCGGCAGATGCTGTGAATAGTGATTACGCGTAGGCGTTTGTTTGGCGATCAGTTGCCCATTGAGATACAGCGCCACCTCATCGGCATTACTGAACACCTGCACATCAGTGCTGGAATCCGGCTGCCATTCACTGGCGATATGTACCATGGGACCACTCTGAAATAACGGACTGATATCGTTAGCGTCGCGCTGGCTGGCGAAGAAGTAATAACTGTATTTGGGCTGACGATAGAGACTCATAATACCCGAAGCTTCAATGTCGTCGGTATAACCACGGTTATAGTCGAACATTACCCAGTAACCATCGGCAAAGGCAGGCACGGTAAAGTTATCGTTGTGCGCTTCTTCAATATTCAACGCTTGCTGCAGCAAGCGTTTTTCTCCGCTGTTCAGTAACTGACGGCTGCTACGCTGCTCTTCTTTCAGGTCACCCCAACTATCCTGATTAAAGCCTGCATTCTGAGCGTAGTATTCCCAGTCACCATATTCCGACACAATATAAGGCTGCTGCGGTGTTTGATAATGTTGCAGTCGATGCTGGCGCGCCTGGACAAAAATATCGTAGCCGCGTTCCCAACCAGCAGAATAGCTGCCGGGATATTCCTGATGTACCGCATCGTTCAGGCGTTTAATCAGAGCCTCCGGCATCTGGGTTTCATTCAAGGAACATTCCCATGCCAGCACACTCGGATGATTACGGTCACGACGGATAAGATCGCGACAGCTGTCTACCACATGTTCAGAAAATGCAGGATCGGGGTTGTAATACTGCCAGCCAAGCACCGCATCCAGCACCACCAGTCCCAGCTTGTCAGCCGCCTGCATAAAAGCGGGCGACTGGGGATAATGTGATAATCTGACATAGTCAAAACCCGCTTGTTTGATTTTCACCGCATCACGGTAATCGGCTTGAGCTGATAACGCATAACCCACGAACGGATACTCCTGATGACGATTCACGCCACGCAGAAACACAGGTTTGCCGTTGAGTAATAATTGATGCTCCGCGTTAAATGTAAAACTGCGGATGCCTATCTGACGCTGTTGCTGCTCAATCAGTTGTTGGCCACTGTAGAGCGTTGTCTGCAATGTATATAAATTGGGGGATTTAGGGCTCCACAGCTTAGGTGCAGTCACCGTCATTTGCTGGTTGAAATCGGCCGTTTTCCCTGCTGCTAACTGATATTGCTGAGTCGTGCGTGCAATAGTTTGTCCTTGCCATAGCAAGATCTGTGTCAATTGCAGTGTTTTCTCATTGGCATACCGATTCTGCAGTTGGGTTTTCACGGCAACCGTGGCGTGTTGCGAACTCACCTCTGGATAGGTAACAAACACGCCACCACCAGCGACCGTCTGCGCCAGCATTTCATCGGTGATCAGTAATTTGTCCTTGAGTTGCAACGATACACCACGATACAAGCCGCCGTAGGTGTTGAAATCCAACTGCTGCAATGGCTTGGGTCCGGTGATGGGGTTGTCGCGATTGTCTAGCCGCAGTAACAGCGTGTTACTTCCAGACGTTAGTGCCGAGGTTAAATCCAAAGTAAACGGCAGATAGCCGCCGAGATGGCTCCCCACTTTCTTGCCATTTAGCCAGACATCCGCCTGATTCATCGCGGCTTCAACGCGAATTAACACCACTTTATGCTGCCAGGTTGGCGGCACATTAAACGACTTCTGATACCAGGCGATTCCCTGCCACTGCTGATTGACCACTTCCGGTTCGAGTCGCGGGGTATGCGGTAAGCTGACTGACTGCCAAGGGGCGGTCAATGCTGCCAACGGTACTGCCTGCTCAGATTTTTTAAATTGCCAGTGTTGATCAAACGCCAGCGTCTGACTGCTGGGCGCTTTAGTAGCCTTATTGGACGAAACATCTGCTTGTATGATTTCGCCTTGGCAACCACTGAGAAGAGATAAGCCCAGTAATATGGCCGTTAACTGCTTGGTCACTCGCACCCGGAAACATCCTCCTGAAAAATATGGCATTCCAATCAATTAGTGGGAAAAACGTATTGAAAACTGAGGCTGCTCCGGCCTTAAGCCAGAGCAGCTATCCTTGCCATTACAAGCTGAACTGGAAGCCCAGCAGGTAACGACGCCCCCACTCCACATAACCACGCGGACGGGATGGATCGTTATCAAAGTAGGAAGTGGATGCTTCGTTAGTCAGGTTTTGCCCCTGCAACATCACTTTGAAATTGTCGGTTAATTGGTAGGAGATGCTGGCATCCACTGTTGCTTCCGCGCCAATGGTATAGATCTCCGTTGGGTCCCAACTGCCGACGCGAGTATATTCACTGCGATAGTTGTAAGACACCTTGGCATCTACGCCAGATTTGGAATACCAAAGCGTCAGGTTGCCGACGTTTTTTGACAACCCGGCCAACGGCAACGGATTATCAACCGGCTGAAATTCCTTAACATTACTGTTGGTATAGCTGTAGTTGGCGTAAATACCTAAACCATCGAATGGCTCGGGTAACATGTTAAATGCCTGCTGGTACAGCACTTCAAAACCGCGGATCTGGCCACCGTTACCATTGACCGGGGCATTCAACTGATAGTCTTCACCATCAACCGTGATGGTACTGGTGGACTCACCGATATGGGTTTTCAGATCTTTGAAGAACAACTGCAGGGTAAATGCCGCATCTTCAGCAAAATAGTATTCGTAACCCAGATCCACCTGATTCGCTACGAATGGATTCAGATAAGGGTTGCCACTGGACGCAGTATTCACCGTAGAGGACTTGTTGAGCTGCAATCCGGAGCGCATCTCCACCAATGGTGGACGTGACATGGCACGAGACAAACCGAAGCGGATCTGCGAATCATCAGTGATACTGAAACGTAGGTTCATCGCTGGCAGAATTTCATCATAGTCATGGTCGTAGGACACCGGTAATACTGTATCGGTATCAACCACCTGATCAAATCCGCTGGAGGTTGAGTTGGTACGTACATAGCGCACACCGACGTTACCGGTATACGGTATAGAACCAAGATTGCCACGAAGATCAAACATCACATACAGGGCTTTATTGGTTTCCTGTACGTTCCAGTTATCGAGATAGTCACTGGTAGTTTTCGCGTGATCATTACGATTGTCGATGCCACCAAAAGCACTGTCAACGACTTCAGACCAGTTATTGATGGTGTACATTACCGGTACATCATAACCGCTGCCGAGACTATAGGTAGCGGCGTCCACACTTGCGCTGCCATTTGCAACTGCTTGCTGCCAGCTCACCACATCATTGTCTTTTTCACGATCTGCCCAACGTCCGCCAAAGCTGACTTTTTCAACAAGGCCCCAGTCCAGCATGCGCGAAAAATCCAGCCGGGCGTTGACCATATCGTCTTTCAGAATGCGGTCATTATCGACTTGCAGGTAGTTGAGACCATAATCGGCAGTGTTGCCAATATCATAACCGGTACCAATCGCGAGTTTCTCACCGGTAGCATCCCAACTGTAGTCCATACCATTAGCTGCGGCATCGGCATTCCAATACCAGGAAGAGATATTGACCCACTTTGATTTAATGGAGGCTTCGGAATAGCCGACATCGGCCACGATAGTCCAGTCATCGCCCTGCCATTCCGCATTCAGGCCAGTACTGACCAGTTCATTTTTCTGGAACCAGGTGGAGTTGTTCGCGGTATGACTACCGCCCCAGAGCAAACCACCCGCGACGATCTGTTCGCTACCATCGGCATTGGTAATAATCTGAGTCGGATTACTGGCATTCTGATAATTCCAGTTATTGCTACCGGCCCAGTTACCCCAACCGTCAAACCACATCTGATCTTCACGTTCTTGAATATCAAACTTAGAGTAAAACAGGTCATATTTCAGTTGCAGGCGGTCGGTCGGCAACCACTGCAATACGGTCATAGCCCCAAGACGCTTGTTGGTACCACCTTTAGTCGCTGTTTGCGCCCCCCAAGGTGCCGCTTCGGTTATACCATCGCCGTTAACATCACCCTGCTCTGCTGTCAGCTTGTTGTAGGACCAGGAAGTGACATCACGTTGAATCGAGGGTTGGTCCTGATAAGCTACGCCAAAGGCTACCCCAAAATTGTCGGCAATCGGATCAACATAACTAAAACTGGTGCGGTAGCCCTTGCTGTCAGCGGTGGGAATATCATCCGCTAGTGGATAATCCATCATATGCGCGCTGACATTGACCTGTCGTTTGTCCTTATCCAGCGGATTGACGAATTTCATGTTCACCAGACCCGCAATGCCACCCTCGATATTGCTGGCAAGTGGACTTTTATAGACTTCTACCGCATTGATCAGCTCTGCCGGAAACTGTTCATAACGGACACTACGGCTCGGCTCTCCACTCACGATCTCACGGCCATTCATGGTTGCCAGATTGAGCCGTTCCCCCAATCCACGAATTGAAATAGTGCTGGCGTTTCCCCGGTCGCGCTCTGCGGCAATGCCCGGTAATCGCGCTAATGTATCAGTAATGGTCACATCCGGAAGCTGACCAATATCATCTACCGAAATGACCTCTACAGTGGAATCGGCCAGTTTTTTATTTTGCAGCGAACGCTGCAAGGTGGCACCGAAGCCTTCAACGGTCAGGACTTCAATATTTTGCTGTTTCTCTGCAGTTTTGGCCTTGGCCTTCTGCGCGTTATTGGTGGCTTGTGGTTCTGGTGCAATATCCTGTGCTTGTGCGGATGCCAGAGACAGGCATTGAGCAATCGCAAAGGCGGTCATGCTCAACTTGAATGGTCGTTTCATTTTTACCCCTTTTTTAGGCAGGCATTAATTCTTATCTGGATATTCATAGACTTGGCGAAAATTCCCCAATGACGCCAAGCATGGTGTTTTTACTGATAATTAATGGTAGAGGTCAACACCGAAACTCAATCTACCGCAGCATAAGGTAAACGTTTACTATACAAAAGTCTAAACACAGGTAACATTTTATATATCTTTATGTTTTAAATAACTTTTTATTAATGTAAACGATTACCAAATTTACTTCATTGCAACATTTGCCGTGAATAACGAGAACTCCCTCACAGTTATCCTCAGTCACCCGTCAGTTGGTCATGGTATAAATTGAGAGCTGGCCCTAAATTCACACTGGATTTTGTTTGCTACAAGCTTCATGATCACAGCATCTGTTGCCACTCTTCTGGTGGCACAAACTATGAGTGTTGGACTTAATATGTTCGCGGTGAAAGATCAGGACTTATCAGCTGGACTTAATACGGTACAACATCAGCTATCTCAGGATGAGACCATGCTGGTGCATCTGGGGCGTAACTCCACCACGTTTGTGCCCCTGCCTCAACCACAATCTAAAGAGATAGAATTTGGTATTTTGTCGCATGACATCCATATTGGTGTCGAGCAGATTGCCAACGACTTTTTCCGGCATGATATCCCAGGCGAACCCGAAATAGACCATGCCATCAATTGCATTGAAGATGAGCTGATGCGTAATCTGGTGTTGCAAAGCGGTGGTCGAACGTTGATCAGTAACGATAAACTGCATGCAGCGATATTTAACGTGGCTGAGGGAGCCACAGAGTTCAGCCGTGAACAAGTAGAGGCGGTGTTTACGCGTTATGCCTGGTTGTCGATGGGACGCGCGAGTGCCACTGACAAACTGCAAACGGGTAAGCAAGCTTACGCGGCGCTATTGATCCTGCGGGAAATATTGCATCATCTGGATTACCAGAAAGTGCTGATCATGGCTGATTAATCTGTGTCATTTTGCTTGAACGGTAACGCCTGGCGCATAGCCGTCAAATATTGCTGATTGTGCTGCCGTTCTTCTGTACAAAAATTGTCTATAGCATCGCGAAACGCCGCATCGGCGATGGCGTGTAATGACTGGGTGATGACCGGTTCAAAACCACGGATCAATTTGTGTTCGCCCTGTGCTCCGGCATTAAAACTGCTGAAGCCATGCCGGATCGCATAATCAATGCCCTGATAATAGCAGGCTTCAAAATGCAGGCCGTCCAGTTCCTGCAAGGTGCCCCAGTAACGGCCATAAAGTACCTGTTGCTGATCGTCCGTCAAATACAGTGCCGCCGCAAATGCGTGTTCCGGCGCTTCATGGTCACGGCACACCAGCAATAGACGTACATTATCTGCCAACAAACGTCCTAATGTTAGAAAGAAATCACCGGACAGATAACCACCATGACCAGAGCGCTTGAGATACGTCATCTGATAGCAATAATAGAACCGTTGCCATAGTTCACTGGAAATAGCCGCGCCTTCAAACCAGTGGTAATGCAGTTGCTGTACTTTGCCACGTTCCTTAAGAATATTCTTACGTTTACGGGACGTCAGCGCTGCCAAAAAGTCGTTAAAACTCGTGTAATTGCGGTTAAACCAGTGAAACTGACATCCCTCACGGCGCAACAAGGTAAGTTCGGTGGCACTTTGCCAGTGTCGGCAAGCATCGGCATCCAGAAACAACCCATGCCAGGAGGAAAACCGCTGTAATTGCTGCGCTAAGATGTGGTTCACCTGCTGATATATTTCAGCACGATGAATGCTCGCTTGCGGATGAATCGCCAACCGCTGCCCCGTGACAGGGGTAAAAGGAATCGCGGTCACCAGTTTCGGATAGTAAGCGACACCGTAACCTTGATAGGCATCAGCCCAGGCCCAGTCGAACACATATTCGCCCCAGGAGTCAGACTTTTGATACATAGGCATTACCGCAACTAACTGCTGCTGGCGATAAAGCAGCAGATGATATGGCTGCCAGCCGCTATCCCCACCGACACAGCCACTCAACTCTAGGGCTAGCAGAAACGCATGATGCGTAAACGGATTCGCAGAAGCCATACAGGCATCCCACTCGGTTGCAGGAACCTTGGAAATATCCTCACTAAATTGGCATTCCCATATTGAATTTTGCAATTATATTCCTTTTTTGTTAACGGATATTGCTTTAAACGTCGGCACTCGGCACATTGCATTTCATGATTATAACGACCTAGAAGGGATTGCAAGTGCAACTGTTAAAACCTCTGCGGTGCCAAGTACTGTTATTGATGTTGACGCTGGCTACAACGCTGGCCGGGGGGCTTGTCTCGCCTGCCGCATTGGCGGCACAGGACATCTCAATCTATAGCGGTATGGCAACCGCGCGCCCCGTTTGGGCCAAGCATGGCATGGTGGCGAGTCAAGAAGCATTAGCCTCTCAAGTTGGCGTAGATATTCTTAAACAAGGTGGTAACGCCGTGGATGCCGCCATTGCTACGGCTTACGCATTAGCAGTGACCTTTCCAGAAGCCGGTAATATCGGTGGCGGTGGTTTTATGCTGATCCACCTGGCCAAAGACAATAAAGATATCGCCATCGACTATCGAGAAGTCGCGCCACTCAAAGCGCACCGGGATATTTTTCTGGATAAAAATGGCAATGCCGATCCTAAGCTCAGCCAAGAACATGGACTCTCTGTCGGGGTTCCTGGCACGGTGATGGGTATGGAACTGGCCCGCAAAAAATATGGCACCATGAGCCGACAGCAGTTATTAGCGCCGGCAATCAAACTAGCAAAAGAAGGCTATGCAGTAACCCCAGACTTGGCTGAATCGTTAACCGAGTTGAAAGATTACATCACCCAATGGCCCAGTTCCCGCGAGATTTTTTATAAAGCCGATGGCAGTAACTATGCCCCGGGGGAATGGTTCAAACAGCCGGAGCTGGCGCATTCGCTTGAGTTAATTTCTGATAAAGGAGCCGATGGTTTCTATCAGGGAGAAACCGCCCAAAAAATCGTCGCAGCGATCCAACACGCTGGCGGTGTGATGACCTTGGCGGATTTGCAACACTATCAGGTATATGAGCGTATACCGGTGACTGGCAACTATCGCGGCTATCAGGTGATTTCCATGCCGCCGCCCTCTTCTGGCGGCATCCATCTGATTGAAATCCTCAATATTCTGGAAAACTTTCCGATTGGCGAATTGGGGCATAACACTGCTGCAACTATCCACCTGATGGCAGAAGCGATGAAACAGGCCTATGCCGATCGCAGCGAATATCTCGGCGACCCGGCATTTGTGAAAGTGCCCGTGGCAGCGCTGATCAGTAAAGCCTATGCCAAGGCGATTGCTGAGCGTATTCAGCCTGACAAGGTAGTTCCTTCCAGCGATATTGCACCTGGGAAATTAGCACCTTATGAAAGTGATCAAACCACCCATTTTTCAGTGGTTGACCAATGGGGCAATGCGGTTTCCAACACCTACACCCTTAACTTCAGCTATGGTAATGGCTTGGTCGCCAAAGGCACGGGGATCCTGCTGAACAATGAAATGGATGATTTTTCGGCAAAGCCCGGCGTCCCCAACGGCTATGGTTTAGTGGGCGGCGATGCGAATGCAGTTGAAGCCAAAAAACGCCCCCTGAGCTCGATGACGCCCACCATTATCACGAAAGACGGCCAACTGTTTATGGTGACAGGTAGTCCTGGTGGCGCCCGTATTATCACCACGGTACTGCAAATCGTCATGAATGTGATTGATCATCATATGAACATTGCGGAAGCCACTGCCGCACCGCGGATACACCATCAATGGTTACCGGATGAAATTCGGGTCGAAAAAAGCCTGAATCTGGACACTATCCATCTATTGCAAAAGATGGGATATACAATCAGTGTAAAACCCGCGATGGGCAGCACTCAGACCATTATGGTTAGCGCTGATGGCCGTTACGGCGCGTCAGATCCGCGCTACGCCAACAGTGGCGCGGTAGGTTATTAAATCGAAGAGCCGTCTACTTTATAGTAGACGGCTCCAACTCATTGAAGGAGTTAACAGTGTGTCAGGGGGGCATTTACAGTTTTGTGCGTATCGCCTTTAAATCTCAATAAATTTAGGTAACGCCATCAATAGCACGCCAATGCACAAGGCCGCGTACCGGTTGTCGATAAAGTAAGGATAAATCATTAACGCCAGACCGCTGCACAGCGCCACCAGATTCGACTGTCGTTTTCCATAGATGAAATAGCCCATGCCTATCGAGCTGAATAATAGACCTAACATCAGTGTCCAGGTATCCATGACAGCGTACCCTCTCGTAATTTAATGGTGCTCAGTCATCATACGGCGCTATCCCGTACCGAGCACCCGTTCTGTGGGTGTGGTCGCCACTTAATAGCTAATCAAATGCCCGCGCTTTTTGGTTTTTAAACATGGTGATTAAACCGAAGATAACAAAACAGAGTGATAACCCCTGCTGCATCGCCAACACAGGTTTTTGCTGAAGCAACATCAGTGAGCCCATGGACACATTCATCAGCGCGAAACACAACCAACCATAGATATTATCTTTTGCCAACAGGTAACCACCGAGCAAAAAGCCGACCATCACGCCGATTTCAAATACCTGTGTAGTAGAGGAGATCCCACCGTACTGATAGAAGCTGTAGCCACTGCCCAATATGACGAAAAAGTAAGTGATGATGGAGGTCAATAAATCATAGGACTTATTGATAACCTCACCTTTGATGACCACATACAAGCCAAATAACATCGCTGGAATACCGCCGAACTCGATGGAAGCCGCTATCCAGTTGTGTTCACCCACCAAAATGATGACCCAGGCGGGAACGCCGAGCAGATACACTATCCAACCGACGATTTTCAGCTGGCGACGAGATGCCGATGGCAATGTCTCTGACACCGAGAAGAGTATTTTATTCAGCAGATATAACGTTCCACCCCAAATCTGTAACACCAGATCCATGTTTAAATTTGTTCCTGTTTCATTCGTGATGCCAAAATTCGAAGCCGATAATTCGTTGCTTGGATACGATACAGGTGAAGCCTGTAAAGCGTCTACTCATATAGGGTCTTACCAGCTGTGAAGCATCTGGAAATACCATGGCATCTGCATCACGGAGATGGTCATTGCGATAAGCATCTATGACTTATCGCAATGGGTAACAGTGTTATTTAAGCGGGCGAAACAAAGGTCGCCAGATGCCGCCGAATGACTCATCTTCAGTACCGATGCTCATATAGCTTTGCGGGGTATTAGCGGCTGGACCAGCCAATGCTTCCACCTTGAAACCATCAACAACCCATTGGGCATGAGGATGAGCGACCGGTAAAATAGTGACGTTGCCATCTTGTGAAGAAACCGTAGCAGCTTGATATATGACGGACTTAAATGGCCCCTGATCCCCGCCGTCTTCAGTGGCAACGGCCCAAATGACACCTTGTTCATCCGGATAGAGATCAGAGATAGTGCGTTTTTTCTTGGCATTTAACCAAGCTCCGGGAGCAGAGATTTCAATCGGATGCTCTGCATATTGTTGCCAGGATAGCGTGGCGGCTGATTTATCCAACACTCCAATGCGCAGGTAACCATTTTTATAGCGCTTACTGCCACCACGTTCGCCTAACACCACCAAAACTGAATCCTGCTGTGCAATACAAGCCATGCCCTCAAAGTTGTCGCCGTGGAGGCCTTTTCCCCCCGCAACAATCTTCGGTACATGATAGACATGCTTAACCGAGGCGCCTTCAGCTGTCAGCACAATTTGAAAAATTCGCCCGAATTTGCCATCCCAGTATCCGGATTCGGCAACTAAATACTCATTGGTGCTTCCTGGTAAATGACATACAGATTCCAGGTCGCTCGATTGCCCATCGTTGTCTTTCCAGTCGTTGATGCTCAATGGTGTATAGCTGAACTGCCCTTCTGCTTTTACCTGCAAAATGCCAAGTCGGTCGCCCTGTTCAAAGACCTTTTTGTCCTGCACCACCAAGTAGGAATTGGCATCAATTTGTGCCATACCACTAAAACCAAGTTCCAAAGCCATAGCAGAATGTATCGCACACACCAGCAGTGCTGCGACCAACATTATTATCTTCAAAGACGTAACCTCAGTATTAAATATCAATAAGTTAGATGTGGCATTGACAATTGCTAGTGCCTCAAACTAAAAAATCCGGGCACCTGTGTACCCGGATTTTTGAGGATTATGTTGCCATCAAAACCTTAAATCTTGGTTGGATAGATTGGCTGAATATCTACCGGCACATCGCCTAGGCTGGCGTTGACTGCACGTACACCATCATCAATATGGCCATATTTTGCCAGGAAAGCTTTGGCGGCGTTGTAATCGCCATCACCTTGTACCACCACCACATCATGTACCAAATCGGTAATGGCCTGTTCCAGTTTGGCAAAATCAATCTTGTACAGTCCATTGGCCTGACGGGTCAATGCCCCTTTATTGACGTAATAACTGTACTGGAACGCAGCGCCAATTCCGTGCGCCTCATGTACGCCAAAGCGCATGGAACGGAATAAGCCGGCAGCATAAGTCGCTAACAGATTGTCCTTTTCCGCCATGGGCAACTCGCCTTTTTGCATCAGGAACAAAATATTATACGCGCCCATCACATCAGCTTTTCCCTCTTCGATACCGGAATACAGTTCCTGTAACTCTGCCGCTACCGTGGTCGGCTTGCCATTTTTCACAATGGAGCCAGGGCCTAAAGAATGGGACATTTCATGGAACAGCGTCTCATAGCCAAAGTATTTCTGATCCAACAGTTTTGCCTGCTCGGGGATCAAAATATGCGCCGCCATCGGTTTCATGATCCGTTCAAACTTAGCCGCCATTACGTTGTTCAACAGTACTTTCTTGGCACCTTTGGCTTCGCGGACTTTTTCATCGTTTGGCAAGTTGAACGCAATTGTTTGCACACCGGGTACGTTATCACCCCCGCCCTGGATCTGATCAGCAACGGCAATCGGTGACGCAAAGCCACGTTTGAAATTCTTATAGCTGTCCGGTACCGGCAGATTGGCTTCCATATCACGCAGATATTTCTTGAACCGGTCCAATTTGGCAGAAGCTTCAGGATCTTTGATAGTAACGAATGCTTCAAACGCGGTTTTGTATCCGAACAACCCATCGGTGTAAGTTTCATAAGGCCCGATGGCTACTTCAATCGGCGTATCTTTTAGATCCATCCACGCAATTTCAGAGGCGAAATAGTTGTCGGTACGAAACGCGTGCGCCCGTAACACCAGGAATTTCTTAAGGCTTGGGTTGTGCGTAATCATCGCCGCATCTTCCAGCAATTTCGCGGCAGGTTCCAGCCACTGCTTGTAGTATGCCGAATACGGAATGGCTACCAGTTTGTCGCCCTGACGACGAATAACCGTATACAGGCTAGTAAACGCCGCTTTATCTTCTGGATGTTTGACAATCCAGGCATTGAACTCCTCTTTGGTCAAATCTTCTGGATAAAACCCTGAGCCCAATGCGTTCTTTTGCGTACCAAAGAACGGATGTCCTGCGGCCAGACTATCCCAAGGACCAAAATTCTCATCAAACATATTCAGCACTAATGCTTTATCTTTGAGATTACTGGCTTCAATCTGCTGACGGATCTGTGGATTGTGCTCATTCACCTGCCGCAGATAGATTTGGCTCATCAACTGAGCGGCCTGGATCAGCTTGTTGACGACCTGTTTTTGCTCGTCGCTCAGAAAGGCGGTATTAGCAGTCATTTGCACAGGCACAATTTTGTCACGCTGTTGCTGCAGATTGTAAACTTGGGGTTGCTCTGTGGCGCTCGCGGTGAGGGCTGGGAAAGCCAGTAAACTACCGAGCGCCAAAGCGATCAGAGACTTCTTCATGGATAACTTCCTCTAGTGTCTGTCTGTATAAAAGTTGCAGACGTCTGTCGGTTATAAACAGGACATTATAGTTATGACGCTGTCGGCCAAGGACGCAGCGATGGGCCTCATTATTGAGAAAGCGTGGGCAACTGTCTAGTTAAGGCTGGCAACAAAAATTTATGGAAAGGCTGCAGCATCAGGTATTGATAAAAAAACTGCCGATACCCGAGCACCGGATACCGGCAGTCTCACCGCCGGGGAAGCAGCAACATCGGCACAAGTGCCTGAGCTACCACCTCCATTCCCCGACTGTGATCTGTAGGATTTCAATAGCGACTTTCTTATGTTTTGAGTCGCACGTCCTTGATTTCTATCGTACCACCGCCTGAGTGCTGAAAGCCATTAAGGCAGGGTTCCATTGCTTGTCTTTGCGGATCGTGGTCACATTCCATAGCGGTTTATCGCACAATGTGAGCCAGCCATTCCGAGTTGACCTTGGTCATTTGGCGTGATGCTCATAATGCAAGTTTAAAAAAGATAGCCGGGCTCTGTTGCAGAGTGACCGGCCATAAATCCCAAACCTGGTAGCCATCAAATCCGTTGTTAACACCTAATCGTTAGTGCATAGCACGCGGCAAGCTGCAGACTTCAGCGATAGTCATGGCAAGTTTTGCATTGAGGTGCTGCGACTTAGCCACTGCACCTGTCGTCATTAACGGGACTAAACCTGCTGCACCAATACAGCAGGATCCACCTTGTTTACATCTGCCACACCGGTCAGCACCATGCTGGACACCAGTTCGGTATGGAAGCGCTTGAACTGCATTTCGACCCCTTTAACTCCGCCACCAAGACTTGCTCGTAACATAGGACGTCCAACCAATACCGCCTGAGCACCGCAAGCCAGCGCTTTAAGGACATCACCGCCATCGCGCACACCGCCATCCACCAGTATTGGCAGTTTGTAGCCGCGATCCCGTACTGCCTTCACAATCGCGGGGAGTACATGCATAGTGGCAGGAGTAGAACTCAGTACCCGACCACCGTGGTTAGATACGATAATTGCGCCGCAGCCAGCTTCTGCACACATCAGCGCTTCGTCCACAGTCATAATCCCTTTCGCAATGAAGGGGATTTTGGCGTAGTTAACAATTTCTTTCAGTTTTTTCAGATCCTTAGGTTCAACAGTTTTGCCGGGTAAGGCTCGTGCAGCGCGACCGGCAGAGTCAACATCGATGGCAAAAAAGGGAGCCCCTGCCGCCTGTACGATGTCCAGACGTTCAAAAATTTCTGGTTGGGTGCGAGGTTTGATCTGGGCGACAGCACGACCTTTAAACTCCGAAACCACACTCATCCGACGCTTGTAGGTTTCTAATGGGTCACCAATCCCATCGGCTGCCCAACCAAGACTACCGGCATTGGCGGCGCCTTCGATAATGCCTCGAGCGTATTTCTCTTCAGTCATGACCTCGCCATCGAACGCCAATTTATTTGCAGCGCCCATGTTATAGGTCAAACCACCAGTAATACCGGTAAGAATCGGCAATGACAGTTTTACGCCCAGTAACTCAATTTCGGTGTTGGGATGAGTGATAGTGTGAACGGTGCGCATGTTCAAACTCATGCCTTCGAATGCTTCAATATTGCGCACGAAACTCTGACGTTTACCGCCCATTCCCGGCACAGTTTCACCACAAGGGCCCTTCCCATTACAGCGGCCGGCACCAGCAACGTCGCAGGCAGCACAGGTATCCATGATCTTGCGGGCATTACTCAATACGTCTTTAATGTTTTTCGGTTCTGTGATGTAACCGGAAACTGCTTTCGGGGCTTCAGTTGCGGCCGCAGCGGTCATGGCGACACTTTCGGCTGCATGCGTAGTTGAAGATGCAGAAATTGCCAAAGTACCTGCGGCAGCTAATACGGCACCTTTGGTCAGAAACTCCCGGCGATCGGCATTCAGCTCGTTGTTGTTCATGTTATAGCTCCTATGGTTGCTTGTTGGCTTACGGCGGTTACTCTACGTCGACCTTCGTGTCCCATAGCAGCAACAATGTACAAAATCTGGGGTTAGATCCCCTGTTCTACGGAAAATTTGACCCCGGCACATTGGTTTATGCATTTTTGCATAACTCTTTATAACCAATGAGTTAAATGCTCTTTTTAAACGATATTTGTTGAAAGACTGAGGTTATGTGAGTTGTCCTGCATAACCGATGAAAAAGGCTGCCAATCGACGTCTGTGACGCTTAAGGTAAACAGGATTTTTAACATGGAGTGCGGTGGTAAACATGTCAAAGTTATTGAGGCAATGGCCCCAAAGTGTCTGGCTGGCGCTGGCAATATTCACCACTTTTGCTCAAGCTGCACCGCAGATCACGCTAAATGTTCACAGCAATACGCCGCCGTTTGAGTGGCAAAATGAGACGGGTGAAGAAAGCGGCTTTAACGTGGAACTGGCGCAATATATCGCGACACAACTGCATTACGGTATGCAGGTCAAACGTCAGACCTTAAAACAGTCTCTGCACTCGGTGATGAGCGAGCGCTGGCAATTGGCTGTCATCGCCGTACCGGCTGGTCGTAAAGTTGATATCAACACCGCGCTGCCATTGTTACCCACCTATGTCAGTGCCTACAACCGCCGAGGTGAAGGTAACGCGGATAGCTGGGAAGCGCTTAAAGGCAAGCGGGTAGCGATTAAACAGGCATCGTCGGTTGCGATGTTTCTGTCACAATCGCCGCAAGATTTTATCACTGTCCCCGTGGTCAATAATGAACAGGGTTTTGAATTGCTGACGGAAGGGAAAGTGGATTATGTGGTGTCAGAATTTTATTGTTCACGACGGATGCTTAGTAAATTTCCGATAGCAAAAACTGCCGGAAAACCACTGCTTTATAGTCAGTTTTATCTGATCATGTCCAATAAAGATCCAGAGTTCGTTGCCGCCGTAAACAGCGTCGTTAAGCATAGCTATGACAATGGCTATTTTGATGATTTATTGAATAAATGGGTCGGATTCGGCAAAGAAAAAATCGAACTGGGTCAGGTGCGTAGTGACTTTTTTCAGGGCGCTCTCATCACTGCGATTATCTCCAGCATGGGCATGCTTATCACCTTATATATCAGTCTGGTGTTAAGACAGAAAACCAAGTCATTACGGCGAGAACTGGCAAATCGCCGCAAAGCCGAAGCCGAAATCAAACGAGTATCAGCACAGTTTCATTCCGTACTCGATGGCCTGCCCCACGGCGTTTGCCTGCTGGCGCGTGACCAGCATCTTATCTGGCACAATGGCAAATATCCCTGGGTATTAGAACCATCACAATTAATGCAGGCGCAACCAGCGATGGTATTAACCCAACTGGTGGATAATACCTTCAGCGCAGATGAATCCCAGAGCAGTGAATTTATGCTCGACAATAAGCGCTGGAAGCTGGAACTCCACCGCATTTCAACTGAAATGCTGGTGCTGTTTATTGAAGATTGCACCGAGCAATATGCGCTTAAGCAGACCACCGAATTATCTGCGCGGCTGGCATCTCTGGGAGAACTCTCGGCAGGCATCGCCCATGAAATTAATAATCCGGTCGGACTGATCACCCAATCGGTCACGTTGATGCGAGATCTGTTGGAAGATCTGCGCATGAGTCATGCAGATACGGCAACACCTGCAAGAACAATCGATACCCTCATCGAAGAGCTGGATTACAGTTGCGAGTCGGTCGACGATGCCGCTGGTCGCATCGGCCGCATTGTGCGCGATCTGAAAAACTTCTCCAGACCAGGACTGGAGATGCATCCCAAAGCGGTGAACCTTAATAAGGTCGTAGAAACGGCACTGCGTCTGACGCACAACAACGTAAAGCGGATGCAGCTACAACTGGAACTTGACCACGGACTCCCTACTGTTGAAGGCGACGAACTGCAACTACAACTGGTGTTGGTCAACTTCATTCAAAATGCTTGCTTAGCAATGGATAAACCCGAGTCGTTACTGAAAATCAGCACCGGTATCGAAAACGGCAATATCTTTGTCGCTGTTGCTGATAATGGCTGTGGCATGGACCCTCAAACGCTTAACCGGATCCGGGAGCCCTTTTTCACCACCCGTCGCAATCAGGGTGGCACCGGACTTGGCCTATCCACCAGTAACAAAATCCTTGCCGAACATCAGGCACAGTGGCTTATCCGCTCACATCCGGGCACCGGTACCGAAATGAAAGTGCTGTTCAGGAGTCTTTGATGAAACTGTCGCGCAATATCTTAGTGATTGATGATGAAACTCGTTGGCTACGTACCATCGCTATGGTACTCAACCGTCATATTCCGGAAGCCAGCACCCATACCTGTGAAAACAGTCGCCAAGCGCTGCAGTTGATCCGAGATTTGGAGATCGCGTTGGTGTTACTGGACCTCAACATGCCTTATCTTGATGGTCGCCAGTTGCTACGAGATATTCGGGAACACTCGCCTTATGTACGCGTTATTGTGGTTACCGGCCTCAATGAAACCGAAGTTGCCGTGGAGTGTATGAAACAAGGCGCCTACGATTTTGTTGCCAAAACCAGCTCTACGGATCAACTGTTGCTCTGTGTACGTCGCGCCATGGAAGTAATCACCCTAGAACGCAGTTATCACCGGATCAAAGATGGTTTTTTTAATCGCCGCAACCTTGCCGCCTTCAGCGAAATCTTAACCACCGATGTCAAAATGCATGACTGCTTTACCTATGCGGCCACCCTTGGCGATAGTCATGAACCGATATTACTGGAAGGAGAAACTGGCACCGGCAAACGCTTATTTGCCAAAGCACTGCATCGAATGTTGTGTCCTGAAGAACCATATCTGGAACTGTCATTATCAGCGTTGACAGCGGCGGAGTTCGAACAACGCTTATTCGGAGATGCCAGCCAACCGGGATTATTGCAGGTCACAGGCCACGGCTTACTGTTTTTAACGCAATTGGACGATGCCAGCCCACAAATTCAGACAATGCTGACCAGACTGTGCCAATTGAAACGCTATTTCCCTGGTGGCTCACTTCGGGAAAAAGCACTGGAATGTCGGATAGTGCTAAGTAGTCATTTGTCACTGGAGCAACTGGAGCAGCAGGCGTTTTCCCAAGGACTGATTTATGCCTTGCAGCCACAGCGAATTAAGCTGCCACCGCTGCGCGAACGGCAATCTGACATTGGATTACTCCTACAACATTTCATCGAGCAAGCTTGTCATGCGCAAGCAATTGAGTATCTGGCATTACCCATAGAAGTAGCACAAAGGCTGGAAAGTTACCCATTCCCTGGCAATATCACCGAACTCAAATCATTGGTTTTCAGCGCGGTCAATGCCAGCAACCACAATGAGTTAGCATTAGCACCGTTTTTTGCGGTTCTGGAGCGACAGCCTCCCACCACGCACATACAACGAATTCGCTTTCCTGAAAAGTTGCCCACCATCAGTGAGACCACGCAACAACTGGTACATGAAGCACTGGTGCGCACCAATAACAACCAAAGTGCCGCCGCTAAACTGCTGGGGATCACTCAAAGCGCATTAAGCCGTCGGCTGAGTAAATCCGAGGATTAATCTACACGCTATGAGAACTTATGTGGCGTTGTTTTAATAAGTTGTTTTAATAAACTGTATGTCCTATTGGTGCAGCAATATGCGCCAGCACAAATAGAAAAGGACTGTATCTACAGTCCTTTTTCTTGCCGTGTTTATGACGTTATTTAGACCTTAAAGCCAGCAACCGTATCCTGCAGCTCATGCCCTAATTTTGCCAATTCCACACTTGCCGATACGGTTTGTTCATTCGCAGCCGCCGCCTGTTCAGCTTCATCCCTGACACTGATGATATTGCGATTAATATCTTCAGCCACCGTCGTTTGTTCTTCGGCGGCGGTCGCAATCTGTTGATCCATATCCCGGATATTACCGGTTAATTGAGAAATGGTATTCAGTGCGACATTTACTTCGCCAATCAAATCCACCAGTTCCTTCGTGGCGTCGTAACTCTCTTTTACTTGGCTAGAGGCTTGCCCCGCGGTTGACTGTAATTTCTCAATCAGACGCTCGATTTCATTAGTAGATTCGTGCGTCCGCTGTGCTAGATTACGTACCTCATCAGCGACTACCGCAAAACCGCGTCCCGATTCCCCGGCTCTGGCGGCTTCGATTGCAGCATTCAGTGCCAACAAATTGGTTTGTTCGGCAATACCTTTGATCACATCCATGATGCTGCCAATCTGATCACTACTACTTACCAGGCTTTCCATTGCGGTTGATGATTGCGTCATTTTGCTACTCAACTCATCCACTTTCGAAATTGCAGTGACAATCGTCGTGTTAGCCTCACTCACTTGCTTATCCGCATTATGGACTGCAGCAGCCGTCGTCTCAGTATTCCGCGCGACCTCGGCAACAGTTATGGTCATCTGATGCATAGCGGCAGCGACCTGATCGGTTTGCTGCTTTTGATTTTGTGCATTGACACTGGTTTGTTCAGTCACGGCCGAGAGTTCTGAAGCTGACGCTGCGAGTTGTGTAGACGAATGTTTCACGGTGCTAATGATTTCGCGTAAATTTTTCGTCATGGAGCCAAATGCCACCAATAACTGACCGATTTCATCCTTGCGCATACTATGCACGTCAGAGGTTAAATCACCGGAGCCTATTTGCTGCGCGGTATGCAACACAGATTTCAGTGGCACCACAATACTGCTACTTATCGTTAAGGTCGCGATAATACCTACAATAATGGTGATGACAGCAGCAGCGACTACTAATGTATATGCCGTATCGGTTGTTTGCGTTCTCTCGTTGTCCTGCAATAACCGCAACTCCTTAGCTTGGCTCGCAATGCTACCCGCAACCTCAATCAATTGATCGCTGAGTTGCGCCAATTCGGAATTAAGTTTGATAACAGTAACAACATCGTCCAGATACACGTGCAAATTCTGCCCAATATTTTGTAGCCGCGAGATGTCATTGGCAGAGCTCAGACGATTCAATAGCTGCGACTGTTGCGTATCAAACTTATCGACTAAAGAATGCACATCATCTAAATTTGTTTCACCGGATAACAGTTCCTGAATGTGCAGATGAGCTTCATAAAATGTGGCTTCGAGTTCAACAATGGCTTGTTGATTAGCCAGTGTTACTTCCTGGGAATAATCATTAACAAACGTTTCCATTTTGACTGTGGCATCATTGATTGACCTATGCTGCATGTCTTTCGTTTGTCTGACGTTTTCAGCAGCATCTTGAACCTTGCCAAAAATATCGGTGTAGTTATTAATATAACCCTCAATTTTCTGCAGCAATGTAGTTTCTTGCGGGTCAGCATCAGCTTCTAAATTATTTTTACTGAATTCTAAAGCGTTGCTCAGTGCGTCAATCGCTTTGGCGGCATCTTTTTCATCATAGCCAGCCATGTATTCTCGCCGGGCATTTCCTGCTTGAGTAATATAACTGTTAAAGTTATCAACGCGTTGTTGTTTATCAACGGTGGTAGCAATTTTATGCAATGCTGTTAGTGCAATAATCCCAAGCACTAATGCCATTACAATGACTGTTGAAAAGCCCACTGCGAGTTTATTTTTAACGCTCCAGTTTTGCACTTATTTATCTCCGAACACTAATATTCTTAATGACTATCTTCGCAACTATCCATGTAAAAATAAGCGTCGAATTTTAATGAGAAATATTTTTTATATTTTTGCGTTAGAACAAGTTATGTGTGAAATCTGCCACAGTTAACAGTGTTTTATTTTTGGAACAAATTAAATCCAAAAAATTAGCTGATTAATTTTCATTAAATGAAAATCCCTTATTTAAATTTTCTTAAGATATGCTTAAGCCAATGGTTTATTGCGTAAATAATTAGTTTTATCAGTTAATCAGTATAAAAATCCAAATGTAACTTAGATGTGACTCACACTTACCTTATGTGGGTACCGGTATTATTTCCTCTCTCATATAACCATAACAAAACTTTATGCTGATTTACGGGGACGAACGATGTTTAACGACTGGAGTGTAAAAATTAAGCTAAGTGTCGGCTTTGGTGCTGTTTTATTACTCACTTTAATTGTCGGTACTATCGGCTTGTTGGTGATTGGCCAAATTGAATCGCAATCTGAAATTCAGCGGCATGTGGTGACCTTCAATAATGATATAGGCCAGCTTTCACGTAGCCGAATTGATTATCTCAAAGACTTTAATGACCAAGATACCGTGCAAATTACAACACAATTAAAAGCGGCGCAGGAGCTCATCAGCCGCAATTTACAACATGCGCGTGATGACAAAAGCATTCAACGACTCACATTGATCACCCAGCAGCTTGCTGAATATTCAGATCTGTTCCGGACATTGAAACAGTCGGTAACCATCAGAGTAAATGCCGAAAACCAATTGCTGCAGCAGATCAGTCATACCACCTCGCTGCTGCAGACACTTAGCGCGTCCTTCAGTGACCGTGATGAAAAAATGCAACAGCTAACCGTCAAGCTAGACAAAAACTTTTATCAAGCAAGGTTTATTGTAATGTCGCTGCTGCGCGGAGATAGCAACCTCAACCAATTGCAAAACACTACGGTAGAGTTTGCCGCAATCGTCAAGCAACTGCGTCAGCTACCGCTGAATGCCACACAGCAGCAACTACTCAGTGACATCGATGAAGGTTTTCAAAGCTACATCAAAATTGGCGAAAAAATCCCGGCATTACAGGCAGCATTAGACAAAGACAGTGATACCCTCGAACATCAGGAACAAACACTGATCACCGATGCAAACGACGAGAATGCGGCTCACGCGCTTCTTCAGCAACAGATCACCCAGTCAGCCTATTATTACGTTACCATTGCGACGGTCGCGGCGTTGTTGGTGGGCATTGTTGCTACGCTGGTCATCAACAAAGGCATCCACCAACCGTTACAACAGGTGTTAACGATTGCACAGCGCATTGGTAATGGTGACCTTACTCGTCAGGCGGCCATTACTCGCAAGGATGAAATGGGGCAACTGATGCAGGCAATCGCGTCGATGAGTCAAAGCTTACGGCAACTCATCACGCAGATAAAAGAAAGTGCAGTTCAGCTGGCATCATCTGCTACCGAATTATCTGCAGTTACTGAACAAACCAGCATTGGCGCGCAGCAACAAAAGCAAGAAACCGATCAAGTTGCCACCGCTATCAATGAAATGTCCCTGACAGTTGCCGAAGTTGCCCGTAACGCCGAACAATCGGCCAATGCCGTGGAACAGACTGACCAACAGACGGCTGCTGCCAATAGGGAACTGGAACAGACGATTACCGAGACCACCCTACTGAGTGAAAAAATGCAGCACTCTGCTGAGGCGATGCACAATGTGGTTAGCAGCAGTGAACACATTGGCAGCATTATGGATGTGATCAAAAGCATTGCCGAACAAACCAATCTGTTGGCACTGAATGCCGCGATTGAAGCCGCCCGAGCGGGGGAATCGGGTCGCGGATTTGCGGTAGTCGCTGATGAAGTGCGCAATCTGGCACAGCGCACCCATGCTTCTACCTCAGAAATTGAATCACTTATCAAAGAGTTACAACAAGGCGCTAAACAAGCAGCGACTCACGTAAATGATAGCCATGAAACGACACAAGACGTGGTAAAAAAAGTCGGCCTGGTCGGTGACGCCTTACATACCATTACCGAACTGACTCACCACATTCGGGATATGGGCCAGCAAATTGCTACTGCATCCGAAGAGCAAACTACAGTAGCTGAAGAGATTAACCACAATGTATTACGAGTTCGCGACGCCGCCGATCAAGCTGCGGCAGCCAGTGAACAAACGGTTGCCGCCAGCACTGAACTGGCACGTTTAAGTAATGATCTCCAAGGCATGGTAGCAGGCTTTACTGTGTAATTTTTTGAAAATGGCTGAAGGACTTTCACACCTAGTCCTTCAGCATGACCATCTGTTTTGCTGCACACTAAATAATCAACAGTCAAGCTTCTTTGGCTACTTTTTCCGGTAAACTAGCTGCCATAAGTCGCTTTTCTCTCTATCGCACCAGCGGCCTATCGGCAACTTCGTTATTTGACGTATTTTTGCACACAGGATTGATGTATGACGTTACTTTGGGGAATCACCATTCTCTGGGCTTTTTCATTTTCACTAATTGGCGCTTACCTGTCGGGTCAGGTTGATGACTACATTGCCGTTACATCGCGGATGCTGCTGGCATTGATAATTTTTCTGCCATTCTGGCGTCCGATAGCCTGGCGCAAAGCCTTGGTGATGATGGCAACTGGCGCGATTGAAATCGGTTTGACGTACCTGTTTCTTTACCATAGTTATCATTATCTGAGTGTTCCGGAACTATTGCTATTTACTATTTTCACGCCGATTTATGTCAGTCTTTTTGCCGACTTGTTTGCCAGGCGCTGGCCAAAACAGTTGTGGGCTCCGGCAATACTGGCGGTGGCGGGAGCTGCAATGATCCGTTGGACAGACTTGAGCGAAAACTACTGGAAGGGCTTTGCCTTGATACAGGCTGCAAATGCCTGTTTTGCCTTCGGGCAGGTGTGGTATCGCCACCAGAGTCAGCATAATCCGTTACCGCATCGTACTCGTTTTGCCTGGTTTTTTATGGGCGCCACATTGATCACCGGATCAGCAATGTTAGCACTTGCCGATTGGCACAAATTACCCGTAACACCTTTGCAGCAAGGCGTTTTACTGTGGTTAGGTGTGGTAACGTCAGGACTCGGTTATCTGGGGTGGAGTTATGGTTCAACTAAAGTGAACGCTCAACAATTAGCCGTGATGAACAACATGCTGATCCCGGCAGGGATCCTGGTCAACGTCGTGTTCTGGCAGGGTCAAATTCATGATTGGCCACGATTAACGCTCGGTTGCGTCTGTATGCTGTTGGCATTATGGCTTTGCCGGCAACCAACGACCACAACGGCGCCAGAGAACTAAATAAAACTTTCGACACGGTTGCGGCCGTTATTTTTTGCCCGATAAAGTGCATCATCGGCCGCATTCAGCAATTGCCAGGACTCTTCCACATCATCGGAGCAGGCTAAACCGATACTCACAGTGAGTTTCAAGCCTTCGGCAATACTACTGCAATCCATGGATTCTACCGCCATCCGCAATCGCTCACAGACTTGGATCGCCTGTTGACTGGTCGTTGTTGGCAGCAACAACGAGAACTCCTCCCCCCCCCAACGTGCAGCAATATCGATAGCACGGCAATGCAATTTAAGTTGCGCTGCGAGTTTGACTAACGCTTTATCTCCGACACTGTGTGAAAATTTATCGTTGATCCATTTGAAATGGTCAATATCGATAAAGGCCAGTGTTAATGGTTGCTGCAGACGCTTCGCGCGGGCATATTCTTGCGCCAAATGTTCATCGAACGCTCGACGGTTTGCCAGGCCGGTAAGTGAGTCCTGTTTGGCCTGGATCTCTAACGCTAGGGCTTGCTGCTGCAGTTTGTCCAACAGTACTGATTTTTCCTGATTGGCGGTTTCCAGGTTGTGTGTTTGCTGTTGTAACTCTGCCGTCTTACGAGCGACTTGTTGCAATAGGTATTGCTCTGAACGTCGCAGGCTCGCAGTGCGCCAATAGGTAAAGCCAACAATCACCAGAACCGTCGCGGCGAGCGCAATATATTTGGCTAACAGGGTTTGCCACCAGAACGGTAATTTAATAATGGTTAACTGTGCTGACGGACTCCAACGTCCGCCAGGATTAGCAGATTGAATATCCAATTGATATGTGCCGGGAGCCAGGTTGGTGTATTCCACCTGATTCAGCCCCGTTTTATCGCGCCAATCCTGATCAAAGCCATCGAGTTTAGTACGATAGCGCAAGCGAGTGGGCATAATAAAACTGAGGCCAGCATAGTTGATTTCCACGCGCTGTGCGGCGGCGGGTAAGGTCAGATTGTTGGTTAATGACTGCTCTTGGCCATCCATCGAAATCCGCTCAACCACGACCTGAGGCGTATGCTCCGCAAATTGCTGCAATCGCTGCGGGCGCACAGACGTCGCCCCCATTGCCGTCGCAATCCACACTGTACCTTCAGGGGTCTTGACCATGGTCGGGTTAGAGCCGCCGTTTGCCTGGGCACTCAACATCCCGTCGCTTTCGCCATAAAGCACGGTACTTAACGTTGACATTCTGCCATCGGCCACCGCATTGGCATCTGCTTCACTAAAACGCAAAATGCCGCGATTGCTGGTAAGCCAGACATTGCCATAATCATCAATAACTAACTGAAAAAATTTATCAAATGGCAATCCGTTACGACGACCGATAAGCACAGTTTCATCAGTATCCAGATTATGACGAAGTAACCCTCTGTCAGTGGCAACCCAAAGTAACCGCTTTTTTTCTTGTGGGAACATGCCAAAAGCATATTCTGCCGCATCAAACTGATGAATCGGCATCACCGAAAATTTGCCGTTTTGATAAATGGCAATGCCGGTGCCCGTTCCGATCCACATTTTGTTGTCACAACGCAACAATTCGACGACAAAGTTACCGGGCAATCCATCTTGCGTGGTGAGGTTGTCTACTGAGCCATCATGCCAATGTGCTAACCCTTGCGCGGTACCAATCCAGATACTGCCATCAGGATCCTGCAGTAGCGCCCTGACCTCATTTGAAATCAATCCGGAATCACGATCGACCAGTAACTTCGTCTGACCGTTATCGTAGATGAATACCCCGGCGGTGTAAGTTCCTATCAGTAAGCGACCATCAGCCATCTGCGCTAGGCTGAGTATCGATTCGCCGGGTAAGACTATCTCCGTCACAAAGCCCTTTGCCCGCGAATAGCGACTTAACCCACGAGAACTACCAATCCAGATATCGCCATTGGGTTCACTAAGCAAGGCGCGCACGTAATTACCCGCCAGTCCTTGTTCGGTAGTAATGGTAGAGAATGGCGCATCCCGCAAACGAAACAAGCCACCATTGGTACCAATCCAGATACTTTGTTCTTTATCTTCAAAGAGATCTAATACCCGGTTACTGGGCATACCATGACTCGCATCCAAATGCTCCAGACCATAGGCTTTACTTAGACGAAAAATGCCTTGCTGGACAGTTCCCATCCATAAACTGCCTTGATGATCCAACATCAATTGTGACACGGCGACGTTAGTCAAATCGGGATGTAATGGAATGACCTTATCGCCAACCAGCCGGCTAACACCGTTTTCGCTGGCAATAATTAGCCCGTCATGGGTTTTTAGCAAATCAAACACCGGGACTTTATGCAACGCAGCTACGGGTGATAGTTGCCCATGTCGCCATAACACCATACCAGCAGCAGTGCCAATCCACAGGCCACCGTCAGCCGCGTTGGCAAAGCTATAAATGGTATTGCTGGGTAAACCTTGCACTGTAGTCCATTGTTGGCGTACGCCTTGTGGATCCTGGCGAAATAGACCGCCGCCTTCGGTACCAATCCAGATATTGTTTTTGTCATCAACCCAAAGGACATTAATCAAAACACCAACAGGAGCAAATGGCGTCCATTGGCCATCTTTTACCGAGGTTAAACCACCTCTGGCCCCACCAATGATCAAGCGACCAGAGTTGTCCAGAAATGAGGCCCGGGTGCCAACATCGGGTAAACCAGTGATGCTGTCGCGGCCAAACATTTTGAAGTCTTTGCCGTTAAAACGAGCAACCCCTTCCCAACTACTCAGCCATAAATAACCTTCAGGGGTCTGGTCAATACTGTTGATAGTGTTGTGAGGTAAGCCCTGGCGAGTCGTCCAGGTTTCTTTGAAATAGCGATTTAATGGGGCGATATTACCTACATCGGCAGCTTCCACTGAGGACGTAAATATTTCTGAAATCAAGATGAGTGCAACGAACACCAGCAAACGGGTCCAATACGTCATTGACAGTATTACCTACCTCGATAGTTGAGTGAATCCATTCACAACTTTACGGCTGTTATTAACAATACCTTTATTCATGCCGTAAGCATAGACAAATCACTTGTCATTCAACATGATATTTTACTTACTATAAACGAACTTAAGGTTATCATCGCCACTAATGATAACCTTTTTTTAACAAAACGTGTGTATTTCTATTTATGGTTACTTAATCCAAGCAGGGATGAAGAAATAAATGAATGCCCCGAACAGATCCATAAACAGGAAAGAAAAAAACAAAATGTTGTTCAACTGACGGCCTTTCAGCGGAGCGCCTTTGGACCATTTGGGGCTAAAAGTGAAGTCTGGATGTAATGTTCGCAACAATGGCAGGTTTGCATCGCGGATCACTTCATCACGCCGCATCATCAACAACAAAATGATGGTTACGAAAGCGCATAAACACAATACAAAACCAGAATTGTGTGGATCGGCCTTCAAAGCATATGAACCACCTATCGCTGCCGTCTGAATCGCAATTAACCATTGCACCCGGTTCCACATCACGCCATCCAGATGGGTGAAATGTTGCATCATAATTCCCAGTGTATCCGTGTCAGGTCTTAGTTGCTTTTTGGGTTCTTCTGCCATATTTTCGCCTATCAAAATGTTCATCATGGGTTGCGTTGTCGCAGCAACAGACTCGCCTGTAAATAGCCACTATCGAAGACAACAGCGATGTAACATTGTATCCAACTCTTGTTATCACGGAAGACTGCAAAGCAGAAAATTTATGATAAATCACAACTGCTTGTTGATTTTTTGAGGTAGTCGGATGCTTTAGCTAAACGCGCCGTGAAATAACCTTTTTATCTCCCTTTAGCATTTATTGCTATGTCCCGTCCTGAAATACGTTGACATAAAGAGGACTTCTTTATGGCGACATCAACTAACTCAAGCCGTAAGCGCACG
>NZ_JARFTS010000013.1:0-90090 GCF_029167175.1 Shewanella sp. A32 | reverse complement strand
TGCGCTTACGGCTTGAGTTAGTTGATGTCGCCATAAAGAAGTCCTCTTTATGTCAACGTATTTCAGGACGGGACATAACATTGATAATAAAAAAGGCGCCAATTGGCGCCTTTTTTACTCACCCCCAACAACGCAATCTAGAACGAATAACCAACACTGATCATGTAAACCCAAGGATCAATATTAGTACTAACTTTGTAGTTGGTATCCGCTAATGTGAATTTCACGTCAGTATTAATTTTGGCGTACCAAATCGACGCGTTAACTAACCAATCTTTGTTTATCTGGTAATCCAAACCTACCTGAGCCGCCAATCCCCAAGAATTGCTCAGACTTAGATTATCCAGACCCAACTCTTTAGCCCCAGCAGTAAAGTCGTTATCAAAGAACATGGTGTAGTTTACGCCCGCCCCAACATAGGGACGCAACTTAGACTGCGCATTACCAAAATAGTACTGAGCCACTAATGTGGGTGGTAACTGCTTGGTGTCGGCAATCTTACCAAGGCCTTTCAATTTTACGTCATGGCTAAAGGGAGTAGCAGCCAGTAATTCAACGCCCCAATTATCAGTCAGCATATAACTGAAATTCAGTCCTAACTGAGTGTCGTTGTCTACCTTAAACTCCCCAAAGGTCAATACATCATCACTAGATTCGTTTGGAGCTACCACCGCGGCACCAGCTCGAACAATAATGTCCCCAGCCTGATGAGCCATTGCCGGTGCAGCAGCAGAAAACAGTGCAGCAACTATCAATCCTGACAGGATATTCTTTTTCATTCATTCACTCCATAGCGACTTGATACCGCATCAATTTTCATATTTCTTGTAACTGCAACGTCTACCCTGCCACCATCAACACCTAACAACATTGATCTAAATCAATTCTAATTCCATGACATCAAACAGATCTATATCATTGATTAATAGCTCACATTATTGTTTTATTGCATATTTTATACACCTTTAAAGTGTGCACTCGTTAACATTTCACACAATTCAACAGTACGGATTTTGTGCAAAATTAAATTTAGCTAAAAAATTAAAATCTGATAGTTAGATTAGTGATAACAACTGGTCCAATCAGGTATATATGCTGATTTTTATAATTTTATTAGTGTTTTATAAATTTACCCAAAGGCATCTTATTTGCTCACGTTCCACACCAGCAAATAATGTGTAAATAAAGAGGCTGCTACAGACCCCCCGGTGACCAGATAACAAAAAGCCCCTGAATCGCTTCAGAGGCTTTTTAATTAACGGAGAACGAGCCGATTACTTGTCTGCTTCTTCTCTATCCATGTTCTCTGTAGTTTCCAACCAGAGCGCATTGATAATACCAAAGGAACAAGCCAGCAACAGACCGAGTACCCAAGTGAAATACCACATAACTGTCGCTCCTTAGTAAAGTGAAGTACTGTTTGTTTCAATGTGCTGACGGCCGATACGACCATACATTTTGTAATAAGTGTACAAAGTGTATGCGAGCACAGTTGGAACAAAAATAATGGCCACCCAGGTCATGACTGTCAGAGTCAGATGGCTTGCAGTAGCATCCCACATGGTCAGACTGACGTTAGGATCCAGTGATGATGGCATCACGAATGGGAACATAGACACGCCACAGGTCAAGATCACCCCAGCAATGGTCAATGAACTAAACAAGAAGGCAAATCCTGAACGTCCCATACGGCTAGTGACAACCACTAACAGTGGTGATACCAGACCAATGATGGGGAAGATAACAGTCAATGGGTACTTGCTGTAGTTAGTCAGCCAAGCGCCAGCTTCCACGGCAACCTGTTTAGTCGTTGGATCTGAGGCAGCATGAGTATCTAAGGCTGATTTCAGGACATAACCGTCAATACCGTAAGCTAACCACACACCAGCTACCGCAAACAGCACCAGGACTACCAGAGACAGGATCTGAGCCACACCCGCAACACGGGCACGCAATTCACCTTCAGTCTTCATTTGCAGCCAGCAAGCGCCCTGATTCATGAACATTGCGGCACTGATCAATCCGGCCAACAGGCCGTACGGATTCAGCAGATACAGCAGGTTAAGAATCCAGTTGCTGTCACTAGTGCCATAGTAGGCACGCAGATATTCATCAAAATGGAATGGCACGCCCTGCAGCAGGTTACCGAAGGCGACACCGATCACCAATGGGGGGATGAAACCACCGATGAACAGACACCAGTCCCAAGTTTTACGCCATTTTGGATCCTGAATTTTTGAACGATAGTCAAAGCCAACTGGGCGTAACCACAAGGCAGCCAATACCAGGATCATCGCAACATAAAAACCTGAGAATGATACTGCGTAAACCATTGGCCATGAGGCAAACAGTGCTCCACCGGCAGTGATCAACCAAACCTGGTTGCCATCCCAATGCGGCGCTACAGTATTGATCATTACGCGGCGTTCAGTGTCGTCCTTGCCCACGAAAGGCAACAGTGCACCAACACCCATATCAAACCCGTCTGTTACAGCGAAGCCTATCAGCAGTACACCGACCAGGGCCCACCAGATAAATCTTAATATTTCATAATCAAACATGGTCTAATCCCTCTGCTCAGGCTTCCAATTTTTCAAAGTGATAACGGCCTGTCTTCAGACTGCTGGGGCCACGGCGAGCAAATTTGATCATCAGATACAGTTCAACCACCAACAACACTGTGTAAATCAGCGTAGCGGTAATGATACTGAACCACAGATCACCCGCGCTCAGAGAGGACGCAGACATGTAAGTTGGCAGCACTTCGGAGATTGTCCAAGGTTGGCGACCATACTCAGCCACAAACCACCCACATTCAATCGCAATCCAAGGCAACGGCAAACTATAGAAAGCCGCTTTAAGTACCCAAGGCTTTTCTTCGATCTTATGACGAGTGCTTTGCCAGAATGAAGCGGCATACACCAGCAACATCACGAAGCCCAACGCAACCATCACACGGAAGCTATAGAACAAGGGGGCTACATTAGGGATAGAATCCTTAGCAGCAGCTTTGATCTGTTCATCAGTAGCATCGACGATTTTATCTGTGTAAGGCTTCAATAGCAGGCCATAACCTAAATCGACTTTTTTCTCTTCGAATGCGGCTTTATCAGCAGGATCAACCACTATGCTTGGATCTTTCTTAGCTTTACGTAATTTTTCCAGTAATGCATATGCAGTCATACCATTACGGATACGGGCTTCGTGTTCTTTAACCAGATCGTGAATACCGGTAACCTGTTCATCAAGAGAGCGGGTTGCGATAATGCCCATTGCATAAGGGATCTTGATAGCGAAGTCGGTTTCCATCTCTTTCTGATTCGGGTAACCGAAAGCAGTGAAAGAAGCAGGTGCGGGTTCGGTATGCCATTCAGCTTCAACAGCAGCTAATTTTACTCGCTGAACTTCACCCATGCGGTAGCCGGACTCATCGCCCAACACAATTACTGACAGGATAGAAGCCATACCGAAACTAGCGGCTACTGCGAATGAACGACGCGCAAATGGCAGGTCACGTTTTTTCAGGATGTAGTAGGCGCTGATGGCCAATACAAACATAGAACCTGCAACATAGCCTGAAGCGACTGTATGTACGAATTTCACCTGGGCTACTGGGTTAAACAGCAGTTCAGTGAAACTGGTCATTTCCATTCGCATGGTTTCGTAGTTAAACACTGAACCGACTGGGTTCTGCATCCAACCATTTGCCACAAGAATCCACAAAGCAGACAGGTTGGTACCTAATGCAGTCAACCAGGTAGCTGCCAGATGCTGTCGCTTCGACATGCGATCCCAACCGAAGAAGAACATACCGACGAAAGTAGATTCAAGGAAGAATGCCATCAGGCCTTCGATGGCCAGTGGTGCACCGAAAATATCCCCAACGTAATGAGAATAATATGACCAGTTAGTCCCGAACTGGAACTCCATAGTCAAACCGGTAGCGACCCCCAATGCGAAGTTGATACCGAACAACTTACCCCAAAACTTGGTCATGTCCTTGTACACTTGCTTATTTGTCATCACATAAAGTGATTCCATAATAGCTAGCATGAAGGTCATACCCAGAGTGAGGGGAACAAACAAGAAGTGATACATGGCTGTCAGCGCAAACTGGAAGCGCGATAGCTCAACAACCTCTCCAACTATCATTTGTGACTCCTTACATGGTAATCCATCAACCCGTTTCAATCCCCATTAAAACGACCCGACGGTGAGTAGGATAGCGTTAGTAATTTTGTAAATTTCTATCTGATGCTGCTCCATCAGATAAACCATCCAAATGATTCCCGAACGGCTATTCAGCAACACTAACCTTGTAAATCAGGTTTTCACTGCCTTAACGTGACGCGAATCACATTTCATTAGAATTTTGTGTATAACTTCAAAATCCACATCATACTTGATACAAACAAAACATTAAATATCAGTGATTTGGATAAATGCGCTCGCCAAAATTCGCCATCATTTTATACCACTTGATTTTGACTCAAATCAATCAAACCCTCGGATTTAAGCGGGTTTTGAGGCAAGCCACACACTAGCCATAACGTATCATTGACACATTGTCTTTTACATGCTAGGAGCAACTGACAAACTTCATTTTTTATTATTTTTCACCGCTAAGTTAGTAAGTTATACAAAAAACCCAATTTAAATACATTTTAACTTTTATATCTTAATATTTTTCTAAGTTTAAAAAATAACGCCAGAACATAAATATCACTTATATTATTGTTTTATATACATTTTTAATAAATAAAAAATTATATTTAATTATTATTAGATTTTTATTGATTACTTAATCTAATAGTATTTTTTATTTTTATCACACCAAATCATTCAGTAATTTTCTTCAGGAGTGCATCCCATTACGCCGAATTCTGCTGCGCGCTGCGTAGAGGTTGGCAGTCGCAGTTACATTGATGGAGACAATTAGCGGTAAGTTTTCGCAAAATGCATGTTGCTAAAATTTTTTAAATATAAACTATCTTATTGTTTTTATTCGATTTAAATTTATTTAATTACAGTAATAATAATAGAACGCGATATCATTAAATTTAATGCAGATATTAGCACTTAAAGAGCAGTACATAACCTCACCGGCTATTTAAACAAGCGCGCGAATAAATTAGGAAGAGCCCAAAAAAGGCAGGTTCGGAAAGAATCGTAAACATCTGGTCAAGCCACTGATTTTACTCACTTCAGTGGGTTCGAAAGTAAAAATGACAACATAACCATATGAAAATTATTGAATTTAACCATATAACAACATAGATAAAAAAGGCGGGTGTTAAATTTACCCGCCTTTTTCCATCAGAAAAAATTTATATAACTCGCTTTAACCAACATTCACTCTGGCATTGCGGAACATCCTCATCCAAGGACTATCTTCGCCCCAGTTATCTGGGTGCCATGAGTTTGCAACCGTACGGAATACACGTTCTGGATGCGGCATCATGATAGTTACCCGACCATCTTTGGATGAAATGCCTGCCAACCCTTCTGGAGAGCCGTTTGGGTTTTGCGGATATAGTGTCGCTATCTCACCTTTTCCAGTCACATAACGCAACGCCACAGTACCACTTTGTTCCGCTTGCTGTTGCGCTGTATTAGAGACAAACTCCGCTCGACCTTCACCATGAGAGACTGCAATGGGCATTCTGGAACCGACCATACCATTGAAAAACAGCGATGGACTCTGTTGAATTTCCACCAGACTGAAACGCGCCTCAAACCGTTCAGAACGATTACGAACAAAACGCGGCCAATGCTCGGCACCTGGAATAATTTCCTTAAGGTTAGAGAGCATCTGACAGCCATTACACACACCCAACGCAAAACTGTCGTTACGAGCAAAGAACTGGCTGAATTCCTCTCGGGCACGGGCATTAAACAGAATTGACTTAGCCCAACCTTCTCCGGCACCTAATACGTCACCATAAGAGAAGCCACCACAGGCTACCAGCCCTTGGAATTGCCCCAATTGGATGCGTCCTGAAAGAACATCCGACATGTGCACATCGATACTTTCAAAACCGGCACGGTCAAATGCTGCGGCCATTTCAATCTGCGAATTAACGCCCTGCTCGCGCAGAATAGCCATTTTGGGTGCCACCCCTTTGAGAATATACGGCGCAGCCACATCTTCCTGCGGATCGAAGCCCAACTTCACGGTAAGACCTGGATCGGTAGCATCTTGTTTTAGCGCAAATTCTTCACTGGCACATTCTGGGTTATCACGCAGTGCCTGCATGCGATATGTGGTTTCAGACCAGAGTTTACGGAGCTCGGTACGACTGGCACTGAACAGTTCACGCGAACCATCACTAATACGCACGACATCGTCTTGATTCATCGAAGCGATGGGCAAACAATTCACACCCGCGGCCTGATAGGCAGCAGTAATTTCGGCAACCTCTGCGGCGGCGACCTGAATCACAGCACCAAGTTCTTCGTTGAACAAGCGGGCAATATCACCGCCGGGCAATGCACTTACATCCACATTCAGACCGGTATGCCCGGCAAAGGCCATCTCAGTCAGGGTAACAAACAATCCGCCGTCACTCCGATCGTGGTAGGCCATGAGTTTATGTTCAGCGACCAGTGTCTGCGTCACGTTGAAGAACCCTTTCAGCACGGCGGCACTGTCTACGTCGGGCGCCTTATCACCTAATTCGCCATATACCTGTGCTAAACAGGACCCCCCAAGACGCTGCTGACCGTTGGCAACGTCCACCAGCAATAAAGCAGTTTCCCCTTTATCGCTACGTAACTCAGGTGTAACCGTATTGCGAATATCACGCACGGCGGCAAAAGCCGTGATGATCAATGACAATGGGGCGATAACGGCTTTGTTGCCTTCACTGTCTTGCCACGCAGTTTTCATCGACATGGAGTCTTTACCGACAGGAATCGTCAGTTCCAACTCTGGACACAGTTCTTCCCCCACTGCTTTTACTGCGGCATACAAACCGGCATCTTCGCCGGGGTGGCCAGCGGCCGCCATCCAGTTAGCGGAGAGCTTAATGCGTTTCAAATCACCAATATCGGCACCTGCAATATTGAGCAGCGATTCCGCCACCGCCATACGCGCAGAGGCGGCAAAGTCCAATAACGCCAGCGGTGTACGTTCACCCATCGACATTGCTTCACCAGCGTAAGTGTCGTACGTTGCCGCAGTGACCGCGCAATCGGCCACTGGCACCTGCCAAGGGCCAACCATCTGGTCCCGATTGACCAAGCCGGTAACGGTGCGATCGCCGATGGTGATCAGGAAAGTTTTGTCGGCGACGGTCGGTAAACTCAGTATACGTTTAACCGCGTCTGCCAACTGAATTTGACGCTTATCCAGCGGCTTACCAGTTGCCTGCAAACTGCTGACGTCACGGCTCATTTTTGGCGGCTTGCCCAGCAATACTTCCAATGGCAGATCAATCGGCTTATTGTCGAAATGGGTGTCGTGTAGGCTCAGATGTTCTTCTGCTGTTGCTTCACCAACAACGGCAAATGGGGCACGTTCACGTTCGCAGATAGCTGTAAAGGTTTCAAGCTTTTCAGCCGCAACCGACAGCACATAACGTTCCTGTGATTCGTTACACCAAATCTCTAATGGACTCATACCCGGTTCATCAGATGGCACATTGCGCAGTTCAAATTTGCCACCACGACCGGCATCGCTCACCAGTTCAGGGAAAGCGTTAGACAAACCACCGGCACCCACGTCATGAATAAACTGGATTGGGTTATCGTCACCTAGTTGCCAACAGCGATCGATCACTTCCTGACAACGACGTTCCATTTCCGGGTTGTCACGCTGCACAGAGGCAAAATCCAGGTCTTCGCTGGATTGTCCTGATGCCATGGAAGAAGCCGCGCCACCACCCAGACCGATATTCATCGCCGGGCCGCCCAAAACAATCAGCTTGGCTCCGAGCGATATTTCGCCCTTCTGTACGTGTTCTTCACGGATATTACCCAGTCCACCGGCCAACATAATGGGCTTGTGATAGCCACGGACTTCGACACCGTTGTGGCTGCTCACCTGCTGTTCATAGGTACGGAAATACCCCAAGAGTGCCGGGCGACCGAACTCGTTATTAAATGCGGCACCGCCTAATGGGCCATCCATCATAATATCGAATGCGCTAACAATACGTTCCGGCTTGCCATAATCCCCTTCCCACGGTTGTACAAACCCAGGGATTTTCAGGTTAGAAACACTGAAGCCGGTCAAACCTGCCTTAGGTTTTGAACCGCGACCAGTAGCGCCTTCATCGCGTATTTCACCGCCAGAACCGGTGGCAGCGCCCGGATAAGGACTAATGGCGGTCGGATGGTTATGGGTTTCTACCTTCATCAAAATATGGACAGGTTCGGCGTGATAACGATAAACACCATCGCTATCTGGGAAGAACCGTCCGGCATCACAACCGGTCATCACTGCAGCATTATCTTTATAAGCAGATAACACATAGTCGCCCGTCGTTTCATAGGTGTTCTTAATCATCTTGAATAACGACTTGGGCTGTACTTCACCGTCAATGGTCCAGTCTGCATTAAAGATTTTGTGGCGGCAGTGTTCTGAGTTCGCCTGCGCGAACATCATCAATTCGATATCGTTGGGGTTACGCCCCAGTTTGACGAAGTTCTCAACCAGATAATCAATTTCATCTTCGGCGAGCGCTAAGCCTAACTGACGGTTAGCAATTTCCAGCGCTCGACGCCCTTCGGCGAGAATATTCACGCTGACAACTGGCTTAGGTTCGGCTTTCTGGAACAGGTAAGCGGCCACTTCAAAGTTATCCAGAACCACTTCCATCATGCGATCATGCAACAGTGACTTCAGCTGTTTGAGCTGAGGAGCATCAAGCTCTTCTGCCTGAACATAGTACGCAATGCCGCGCTCTAGGCGTTTAATTGCTTTCAAACCACAGTTTTGTGCAATATCAGTGGCCTTGGAAGACCAGGGAGAGATAGTGCCAGGACGCGGAGTAACAAACAGCAATTGCCCCTGTGGTTCATGAGATTCAATCGCCGGACCATAGGTGAGAATTTTTTCCAGCTGGCTTTTGGCTTCATCAGTTAAAGGCGCTGTCACATCAGCCAAATGCACAAATTCAGCGTAGATATCCTTAACAGGCAACCCATTGGCACTGCAGGCTTGCAACAATTTTTGCACTCGGAAAGCTGAGAGTGCCGGGGCTCCGCGGATGATTTCCATCACGTCTTATCACCTTATATAGATAGGATTACTGGGTCAGAAGTGGCGATATTATAGGGAAATACCGAGGGTAAATCACCTTGCAGTTTGCGCAATTCACCGCCATATATGGTATAAACTTATTCAATAAGAGGAACATAGCGTTCAGCACACCAAACAACGCCCTTAAGGACACAGATAACTGGTACAACAGTTGAGGCAACAGGCTGAATTGTAGACGTAAATTATCAAGCGGATAAATTTGCGGCAACTTGATGGGATAACACTCATCGGAAACTCAATTAGCCGATACTCATGAAAAAATTAACTGCTGTTTTCACCGTGATTCTGTTGCTGGCAGGTTGTCAGAAGCTGCCATTAACTGAAACGCCACCACCCACGCCACCGGGTCAGTTTGAGACTCTGCGGGTAGGTACGCTATACGGTCCACAAATCTACGTTGAGTCAACCCGCGGCGACAGTGGTTTCGACTATGAATTAGCAACGCGTTTCGCTGATTTTCTGAATAAGCCATTGGAGATGGTGCCCTACGGCAATATTCAGGAACTCTATCAGGCGCTGGATACTGGAAAGATTGACCTGATTGCAGCCGGACTTGCCGATACAGAAAGCCGCCGGTCGCTATTTCGCTTAAGTCCACCGTTATATCATGTAAATCAAATATTGGTATATCGAGAAGGTACACCGGTACCTACAGATTTAGCGGACCTCAACAGCCCCCTAGAAATTGCGGCAGATTCTTCGTTTGTCGAAACGCTAAAAGATCTCAAACCGGAATATCCCTCACTGCAATGGCATGAAGCGAATGACAAAGATAGCGAAGAGTTGTTGTCGATGATCGCCAGTGGCGATCTGCAATACACGGTAGCAAACTCCAGCAGTCTGGAAATCAATCGTCGCTTTATGCCGGAACTGCGCGCCGGTATGACACTCAAAGAGCAGCAGCCAATCGTCTGGCTTCTGGCACATAACCATAGCGATACCTTGATGAGTGAACTTTTGCGTTTCTGGCATCAAGAGAAACGCGATGGCACGCTGGATCATCTGGTGGAAAAATATTTCGGCCACGTAAAGCGGTTCGATTATGTGGACACCAGAGCTTTTATCCGAGCGGTAAAAGGTCGACTACCACAATTTGAACAATGGTTTAAAAGTTACGCGGGTGAATTAGACTGGCGCAAACTCGCGGCAACAAGTTATCAGGAGTCTCACTGGAATCCGCAGGCACGCTCTCCAACTGGTGTACGCGGTATGATGATGCTGACCATTCCTACGGCGGAACAGTTAGGAATTGAAGATCGTCTGGATCCTCAGCAGAGTATTCGTGGTGGAGCAGAATATCTGGCGTCGATACTGGATACCCTGCCTGCCTCTATTCCAGACGAAGAACGGATGTGGTTTGCACTGGCGTCCTATAACGTTGGCTTTGGTCACGTAGAAGATGCCAGAGTGCTCACCGAAAAGATGGGAAAAAATCCCAGTGCCTGGAAAGACGTAAAGCAGGTACTGCCGCTGCTGCAAAAACGCAAATACTACCAGCAAACTAAATATGGATATGCCAGAGGCAGTGAAGCAGTGCAATACGTCGACAATATTCGTCGTTATTACGATACCTTGGTTTGGTTGGATAACCAGCAGAGTCAACAGGCATTGGCAGATAATGATAATAGCGATACCACACAGTCACAGGCGATATCTGCGACGGACCCAGATGCTGAAGCCGTCATTCAACCACGTTAACGAATTGTGAATTCTAAGCATAAATGTTACTGGCGGCAAAGGCATTAACCTGATAACGTGGTAACGAATTTTTTTGCCGAGACAGCCAATGAAAGCAGGTTCCATCACCCGCAATGCCGCCCATAGACGGCGCCTTATCAAGAAAATCCACCGCAAACGTATCTTTGCCAGAGAAAGATTATTTTCTGGCTTTTATTATATTAATCACCACCACCATCACCACAGTTGTCCAATTTTAGCTGTTTCTTTTCCTGGCGACGACGGCGAAAAAAACTGCTGAGTAACTCACCGCATTCCGTCGCGAGTACTCCGCCACTCACCTGTACCTGATGGTTGAAAATCGGATGTTGTAACAGGTCAATTACCGATCCGGCAGCACCGGTTTTAGGATCGGGGGCACCGAAGACTACACGCGCTACCCGACTATGCACCATAGCCCCAGCACACATGGCGCAAGGCTCCAAAGTGACGTACAAGGTGGTGTTAAGTAAGCGATAGTTTTGCAAAACCTGTCCAGCCTGACGTAAACAGATAATTTCGGCGTGTCCGCAAGGATCATGACTGCCGATGGGCTGATTGCGGCCACTGGCAATCAGCTGATTATGCCATACCAGCACCGCACCTACCGGCACTTCTCCAGCGGCTTCAGCCTCCTTTGCCAGCGTCAGCGCCTGCTGCATCCAATAGTTATCCTGCTGTTCTGTCATAGCTAACTCATTCAACCCGAATTACACAAAACAAAGAGCGCCGTAGCGCCCTTTGAAAATTCGTCGGTAGTATTATTACCGGTCATTATTCCCACTCGATAGTGGCTGGCGGCTTACCGGAGATATCGTAAACCACACGGGAAATGCCGTCGATCTCATTAATGATGCGGTTAGAAACGCGCCCCAGAAAATCATATGGCAGGTGCGCCCAATGTGCGGTCATAAAGTCGATGGTTTCTACTGCACGCAGTGACACCACCCAGTCATATTTACGGCCATCGCCCATCACCCCGACACTCCGCACCGGCAGGAACACGGTGAATGCCTGGCTGACTTTCTGATACAAGTCAGCTTTATGCAGCTCTTCAATGAAGATGGCATCGGCACGGCGTAGCAAGTCACAGTACTCTTTCTTCACTTCACCTAACACGCGAACACCAAGGCCTGGTCCAGGGAATGGATGACGGAACAGCATGTCATAAGGTAAGCCCAGCTCCAAACCGATCCGGCGGACTTCATCTTTGAACAGTTCACGCAACGGTTCTACCAACCCCAGCGCCATATCTTCAGGCAAACCACCCACGTTATGATGCGATTTAATCACATGGGCTTTTCCAGTAGCACTTCCCGCAGACTCAATCACATCAGGGTAGATAGTGCCTTGCGCTAGCCATTTGGCATTCACGCGCTTAGAGGCTTCTTCATCAAAGATTTCTACGAACACGCGGCCAATGATTTTACGCTTGGCTTCTGGATCGTTGACCCCTTTTAGAGCGTCCAGGAAACGGTTTTCACCATCAACATGCACAATATTCAGGCCAAAATGATCGCCAAACATCTCCAGCACTTGTTGTGCTTCATTCAGGCGCAACAAACCATTATCAACAAACACACAAGTCAGCTTGTCACCAATGGCGCGGTGCAGCAACATCGCGGTAACCGATGAATCAACGCCGCCAGACAAGCCCAAGATCACTTCGTCATCACCGACTTGTGCTTTAATCCGTGCGACAGCGTCTTCAATGATGGAGGCAGGCTGCCATTTATTATCACAGCCGCTGATCTCCAGCACGAAGTGCTCCAGAATACGCAAGCCTTGACGAGTATGAGTGACTTCCGGGTGGAACTGCACGCCATAGAAACGCTTGGCTTCATTAGCCATTGCTGCAAATGGACAGGTGTCAGTGCTGGCAACCGCTTCAAAACCTTCAGGGATGGCCGATACTTTATCACCATGGCTCATCCATACATCCAGTAACGGCTTACCTTCAGCATTCACCGCATCCTGAATATCATGGAACAGCGCAGAAGGTTGCAACATTTCCACTTGGGCATAGCCGAATTCACCTTCACCTACCCCCTTAATCACTTTACCGCCCAACTGCTCACTCATGGTCTGCATACCATAGCAGATGCCTAATACCGGAACCCCGGCGTTAAACACATACTCGGGTGCACGTGGTGAATCTGCTTCGGTAACACTTTCTGGACCGCCAGACAGGATGATGCCATTCGGGGCAAAATCGCGGATCTGTTGCTCGCTGACATCCCAGGCCCACAGTTCGCAATACACGCCGATTTCTCGAATTCGACGGGCAATCAACTGGGTGTACTGAGAGCCAAAATCCAGGATCAGTATTTTGTGCTCATGAATATTGCTCATTGAAAACCTTTATTTCTGGTGCAATTGCCACCATTGCTGGCGGCATCAACTAAAAAGCAAGGGCGACTGTCGCCGCCCCGTGATTATTATCAGCCACGAACGTTGTAGTTCGGAGCCTCTTTGGTAATCGTGACATCATGCACATGGGATTCCCCCATACCGGCAGAAGTGACCTTCACGAACTGTGCTTTTTCATTCAGTTCTTGAATTGTGGCACAACCGGTCAGTCCCATGCAGGAACGTAACCCGCCCATATGCTGATGGATAAGTTCTTTAATTTTGCCTTTGTAAGGTACACGGCCTTCGATACCTTCCGGTACCAGCTTATCTGCGGCGTTATCACTCTGGAAATAACGGTCAGATGACCCTTTAGACATCGCGCCCAAGGAACCCATGCCGCGGTATGATTTATAGGCACGGCCTTGATATAGTTCTACTTCACCAGGTGCTTCATCAGTACCGGCAAACATTGAACCGGCCATAATGCAGGAAGCACCGGCAGCCAACGCTTTTGCCAAGTCGCCAGAATAACGGATACCGCCGTCTGCGATGACGGGAATGCCTAGGTGCTTAACTGCTTCCACCGCATCAGATACCGCAGTAATTTGTGGTACACCCACACCAGTTACGATACGAGTGGTACAAATGGAACCAGGGCCAATACCCACTTTAACTGCGTCGACACCCGCTTCTACCAACGCCAACGCGCCCTCAGCAGTTGCAACGTTACCACCCACAATCTGTAATTCAGGATATTTAGCTCTAGCATCACGGATACGCTGCAACACACCTTCTGAATGTCCATGTGACGAGTCGATCAGCAGCACGTCGATACCAGCTTTAACCAGTGCATCAATGCGATCTTCATTTCCGGCACCAGCGCCAACAGCGCCACCTACACGCAGACGACCAAACTCATCTTTACAGGCGTTCGGTTTACGTTCCGCTTTCTTGAAGTCCTTAACAGTGATCAGACCTTTAAGTTTGAAGTCATCATCCACTACCAAGACTTTTTCAATACGGCTAGAGTGCATCAATTTCTGCACTTGATCGTGCTTGGTGCCTTCTTTAACAGTGACCAGACGTTCTTTAGGTGTCATCACTTCCTGCACCGTCTTACTGTGATCAGTCACAAACCGAACGTCACGACCAGTGATAATACCTACCAGTTCGTTGGCATCAGTTACTACCGGATATCCGGCAAAGCCGTTGCGCTCAGTCAGCACATGCAGCTCAGCAATTGTGGTAGAGGGGGTAACGGTGACCGGCTGAGCCACAACACCCGCTTCATAACTTTTAACTTTACGAACTTCTTCGGCCTGAGCTTCAATGCTCATATTTTTGTGGATAAACCCAATACCGCCTTCCTGAGCAATAGCGATGGCCAGACGGGCTTCTGTCACAGTGTCCATCGCTGCAGACAGCAATGGAATATTGAGCTCAATCTTTTGGGTCAACCGGGTTTTCAGGCTTGCGGTATTAGGGAGAACGGTGGAGTGCGCTGGCACCAATAACACATCGTCAAAGGTAAGCGCTTCTTTGATTAAACGTAACATTGCAACATCTCCCCTTGCGGTAGGATACAAATCAAAATAGAGGTGAAATATTGCGGCGGCATTATACCTTGCAAGCTTTCATGGGTAAATGGGAAAATAACTAAAAATTCTGTCAGGAAAGTGATTGATGTCGGAATCGGCTAATCAGGTATACACCGTCTCCCGTCTGAATGGCGAAGTGAGACAACTGTTGGAAGGACAATTTGGCCGTATCTGGCTCAGTGGCGAAATCTCTAATTTTTCAAATCCGTCCTCCGGCCATTGGTATCTCACGCTGAAAGACAGCCATTCCCAGATCCGCTGCGCCATGTTTCGCGGACGCAATCAGCAAGTTACCTTCCGCCCCATTAACGGCCAACAGGTACTAGTACGCGCCAACATCAGTGTGTATGAACCTCGAGGTGATTATCAATTAATCATTGAGACCATGCTGCCGGCAGGCGATGGACTGCTGGCGCAGCAATTTGAAGCCCTAAAAATGAAACTGGCGGCCGCTGGCTTATTTGCTGCGGAGAGTAAACGGCCATTACCAAGCAGTATTCAGCGCATCGGTGTGATTACGTCCCCTACCGGCGCAGCCATCCGCGACGTGCTCAAGGTGCTGTCACGACGAGATCCTTCCATTGAGGTGGTTATCTATCCTGCCGCCGTACAGGGCGACCAAGCGCCTCTGCAGCTGATCCGTGCCTTAGCGTTGGCCAATATGCGGCAAGAGGTGGACGTGCTGCTGCTCACTCGTGGTGGCGGCAGTCTGGAAGATCTGTGGGGCTTTAACAACGAAGCTCTGGCCTACGCCATCTATAGCAGTGAATTGCCAGTAATTTCTGCGGTCGGGCATGAAGTGGATATCAGTATCAGTGACTATGTGGCAGATCTGCGAGCACCGACACCGTCGGCCGCCGCCGAGATGCTGTCCCGTGATGCGACAGAGAAGCAGCAGAAACTGCGTACCGCTAAAGCACGGTTGTTACAAGGTTGGCAACACTGGCAATTATTGATACGTCAGCGACTACAACTGCTGGATCACCGCTTGCAACGCCAAGACCCGTTACGCCAGCTGCAGCAGCTGGCACAGCGCTTTGATGAACAGCAACTGCGGCTGACTTCGGCATTAAGAGAGTTACTGCAGCATAAACACCAACAACAGCTGACACTCAGTGGCCGACTCAACGCTCAGCATCCTCGACACCGCTTGGCGTTAGCAAGCAAACGCTTGGAATATCTGACGCAGCAACTGCACAAGCAAACCCAACTTAGACTACAGCAGGCACAACAGCGGCTCAGCCATGGTGCTCATGCGCTAGAAAACGTCAGTCCATTGGCGACGCTTAGTCGCGGCTACAGTATCAGTCGGAATGCTGCTGGTGAAATCGTCACCAATGCAACGCAACTGCAGCCCGGAGACACTCTGCGCACCCTGGTGCAACATGGCGAAGTGATATCAACCGTCAATAAAGTGCATTCCTAGCATCGCAGTGGCATAACGCTCAGCTGTACTTATGATGGCATCAAGAAAACAACAAAGCCGGAGATATCTCCGGCTTTTTCATGCATTATTCGCGATTCTTTAGATGCGTCATCATCCGTTTTCGACGACGTTGCTGACTTAAGGTCAATTTCTCGGTTCTACCTTCGAACGGGTTTTCCCCTTCCTGAAAGCGTAACTGGATCGGAGTACCAACAATATTCAGCGTGCGCCGATAGTAATTCATCATGTAACGCTTATAGGAATCTGGTAAACGCGAAACCTGGTTACCATGGATCACAACGATTGGTGGGTTATACCCCCCGGCATGAGCATACTTCAGTTTTACACGGCGACCATTCACCAATGGTGGCTGATGATCATCCTGTGCCATCTGCATGATCTTGGTCAGCATCGACGTACCAACGCGGCGGGTCGCACTTTGATAAGCTTCTTCTATGGACTCGAACAAATGGCCGACGCCAGTGCCATGCAACGCCGAAATAAAGTGGATCCGCGCAAAATCAATAAAACCTAAACGACGATCCAATTCGGTTTTTACCCGCTCTTTAATGTCGGTATCGATGCCGTCCCACTTGTTGACGGCAATGACTAATGCACGGCCAGCATTAATGGCGAAGCCTAACAGCCCCAGATCCTGCTCGGCAATCCCCTCACGGGCATCAATAACCAACAACACAACGTTGGCATCTTCTACCGCTTTCAGGGTCTTGATGACAGAGAATTTTTCAACAACGTCATGCACCTTCGCACGACGGCGCACACCGGCAGTATCGATCAGCACATATTCCCGGCCATCGCGTTCCATCGGAATATAGATAGAATCGCGCGTGGTGCCGGGCTGATCGTAGACGACGACCCGCTCTTCGCCCAAAATACGGTTGGTCAGTGTCGACTTGCCCACGTTAGGCTTACCGATAATGGCCAATTTGATGGGCAACTCTTGCAGACGTGTCTGCTCCGCTTCCGCCTCTTCTTCGGTATATTGCCGTACCGGTTTACGCGGTTCGTCACTCTCGTCTTCGCCTTCATCATCAGCCATCGCTTTAGCAAATGGGGCCAATGCATTGTCAATCAGGCTGGAAACACCACGGCCTTGTGACGCGGCAATCTGATAGATTTCACCCAGACCTAACGCCCAAAACTCAGCAACAGCAGAATCGCCATCGATACCATCAACCTTGTTAGCGACCAGAAAAGTCATCTTTTCACGAGAACGCAAATAACGAGCGATGGCTTCATCGGCAGCAGTCAGACCGGCTCGGGCATCAGTCATAAATAACACGACATCAGCCTCGGCGATCGCGGCCAGCGACTGTTCGGCCATTTTGGTTTCAATGCCTTCTTCGCTACCGTCAATACCACCAGTATCGACGACAATAAACTCGTGTCCGGACAAAAACGCCCGACCATACTTACGATCCCTGGTCAGCCCCGGGAAATCCGCCACCAGCGCATCGCGGGTACGGGTAAGCCGGTTGAACAGAGTCGATTTTCCCACATTGGGTCGCCCCACTAGGGCCACGACAGGAATCATGTTTTTCCTCTTACAAATTCTTAAACAACAAAAAGCCCCCGGGTTGGCTCCCGGAGGCTTCGTAAAACGATATTGTACCTGTTACGGGAGAGAAATGGCAGCTACCTTGCCATCTCGGGTCTGCACATAAATTTTATCATCAGCAACTTGAGGTTGGCTGAACAATCCAGATCCGTCCACTTTAACACGGCCTACAATCTTACCAGATTCACGATCGATAAAGTGCAGATAACCTTCAAAATCACCCACAACCACATACCCACGATAAACTGCTGGAGACGTCAACTGGCGATTAGCCAACTCACTATTGCTCCACAACTCCAAACCATTACGACGATCAACAGCATAGACGTTACTGTGGTCATCAACCAGGTACAGATCGACACCACTCTCGGCGAGTTCATGGAAACTGGAGTACTTACGGCTCCAAACCACACGGCCACTGCGCAGTTCCATACTCACTAAGTTACCGTTATAACTCACGGCATAGATATTGCTGCCAATCAGCAAAGGGGTCATGTCAACATCAGCCATACGACTGAATTCATTACCGCCTTTTGGCACATAGATGGGCTGTTCCCACGCGGCCTGACCACTGGCTTTTACCACGACAGCGACTTTGCCATCGGCAGTACCAACAAAGAAACCACCTTCGGCATATGCAGCTGAACCAGTGCCACGTAATGTTAAGTTGGGCAAAGTAGACTCGTAGGTCCAAAGCTTGGCACCAGTATCAACGTTGAACGCATCTAAAGCACCGGTAGAGCAATTAACCACTACGGTATCTTCAGCCACGGTAGGGGCTGACAGTAACTCACCACTCGCAAGGCTATGCCAGATAGGCTTACCGGTTTCAACATCCAAGGCAACCAGTAAACCGCTTTCACCACCCACAAATACTTTATTTTGGGCAACGGTAATGCCTGCAGCCAAACGAGCACCCTTGGTTTCTTTCAACGGCCCGTCGCCAAACAGATCATTAAAGTCTACTTTCCATAGCTCATCACCACTTTTTTCATCAAAAGCGGCAACTTTGCCATCTCTGGAAGCAACAAAAATTTTGCCGTAACGAATTGCGGGGTGGAGTCTGGAGTAGTAATCACCTACGCCATCACCGACAGAGTCATCCCATACCACATCAGGATGCACTGTTGGCGTGATATCCGGTAATGGACTAACAGGCGCTTCATCTACGTCACTGGACGCACAACCTGCAAGAGCACCTACGACCAAACCACAGGCAATAAGAGTTTTACACCATGACATCATCCGGTGGTTCCTTATGCCTGATTAAGATTATCGAGTTTCATTTGCAACGCAGGACTGGAGGCAGCGCCACCTTTTTCAATCGCTGCTTGATATGCACTGCGCGCCTTGGCGGCATCGCCCTTGCGCACATAGAAGTCACCTTCAAGTTCAGATTTTTCTGCAGCGAAGGCATCATCTGACACATTATTTAAGGTTGTCAAAGCAGCATCTAATTGTCCCTGTTCAGCCTGAACACGAGCCAGACGTAAGCTAGCAATCGCAGCAACTACTGGTGTTGGTTTAGCGGCTAACACTTCTTGTAACGCGGAAGAAGCCTTGTCCAAATCACCGGATTCAGCCGCAGTTTTAGCGACGATTAGCTGCATCAATGCGGAATAGCCAGGCTGTGAATGAGCTTTGTCAAATTGAGCGGCCGCAGCCAGTGTGCTGGCAGCATCTTTGCTAGTTGATAAGGCAGTGTTGAAAGCTTCAGAAGCGGCTTCGGCTTTCTTAATCTGGTAACTGGAATAGTAATTCCAGCCATAAAGTGCACCCAGTCCTATCACTGCACCAGCCAAAATCGAAGTGCCGTAATCCTTCCAAAACTTTTTAATTGCTTCGACCTGTTGTTCTTCTGTGCTGTAAATTTCCACCCGCACTACCCCTTATTATTTTTTGAGTTGTTCCGTCAGATAAGCAGCCAATGAAGTGCGCTCAACCAACTGTTGTTCGCTATCTTCACGTAACGGTTTAACGGCTACCTTGTTATCCGCCAATTCACTTTCACCGATAATCAACGCGTAAGCCGCGCCACTCTTATCAGCTCGTTTAATCTGTTTTTTAAAGTTACCACCACCACAGTGGCTCATGACTCGCAGTGTTGGCAGCGCTTGACGCAGTTCCTGAGCTATCTTGATCGCTTCAGGGACACATTCGTCGCCCATGGCTGTGACATAAACGTCCACAGGTGAAGCAACATCTGCCGTCAGGCCGAGGGTTTCCAGCAATAACACAATGCGCTCCAGGCCCATTGCAAAACCCACCGCCGGCGTATCTTTACCACCCAACTGTCCCACCAGGCCGTCATAGCGCCCGCCTGCTAATACAGTACCTTGAGCGCCTAGGCTATCTGTCACCCATTCAAACACGGTACGGTTATAATAATCGAGACCACGTACCAGCCGGGGATTAACTTTGTATTGGATGCCAACCGCTTCGAGTAGTTCACACAATCGTGAAAAATGTGCTTTGGATTCTTCACCGAGATAATCCATCAACACTGGGGCGTCCGCCAACAATGCCTGAACTTCGGGATCTTTGCTATCCAGTACCCGTAGCGGATTGCTGTACATGCGGCGTTGGCTGTCTTCGTCCAACACTGCTTTATGTTGTTCAAGGAAAGCCACTAATGCATCGCGATAAGCAACACGTTCTTCGTTATCACCGAGAGTATTGAGCTCTAACGAAACATGCTGGCGCATACCCAGCTTATCCCACAACGAAGCCGACAACATCAAGACTTCTGCGTCGATTTCAGCACTGGCGATACCATAAACTTCCACCCCAAATTGGTGGAACTGACGATAACGTCCCTTTTGCGGTCTTTCGTGACGGAACATTGGGCCGATATACCACAGGCGTTGTTCCTGGTTATATAACAAGCCATGTTCATTACCTGCACGCACGGTAGACGCGGTACCTTCGGGGCGCAGGGTCAAACTGTCACCATTGCGATCGGCAAAGGTATACATCTCTTTTTCGACGATATCGGTCACTTCACCAATAGACCGTTTGAAAAGATCGGTGTTTTCTACGATGGGAGTGCGGATTTCACTGTAGCCGAATGACGCAACAGAGGCGCGCAATACCGCCTCAACTTTTTGCCATACGGGACTCTGGTCGGGCAGAATATCATTCATGCCACGAATCGCTTGGATCTGTTTTGCCACTGTTAGACTCGTTTGTTCCAGGCCGGAAAGTTAAAAAATGCCAGCATTATAAGCGGTTCGCGAAGTAACGCCAAACCGCCGGATGACGCGTGGCTCACACTGCGAAATTATTCCTCGGATTTCACATCAATACGCTGCGCGATCATCGCGGCTTTAGCGCGAATACGTGCTTCCAGCGTATCTATCAGGTCATCGTTGTCGAGACGTTCTTTCTGGCGCACACCGTCTTCATACAAACCGCTTTTATTGTGTCCCCCGGCCAAACCGAGGTTGGACACCAGCGCTTCGCCGGGACCGTTTACCACACAGCCGATGATGGATACATCCATGGCGGTGGTCACATCTTCCAGACGTTGCTCCAGTGCATTGACAGTACCAATCACATCAAATTCTTGGCGTGAGCATGACGGACAGGCAATAAAATTGATGCCACGAGAACGGATCCGCAAAGATTTGAGAATATCAAATCCCACTTTGATCTCTTCTACCGGATCGGCCGCCAGTGATACACGAATGGTATCGCCAATACCTTCCGCCAGCAGCATACCTAATCCAACCGCGGATTTTACCGCACCTGAACGGGCGCCGCCCGCTTCGGTAATGCCTAAATGCAATGGTTGCTTGATCTGCTGTGCTAACAAACGATACGAGGCAACTGCCAAAAATACATCGGATGCTTTCACTGATACCTTGAACTGGTCAAAGTTAAGTCTGTCGAGGATGTCGACATGACGCATGGCTGACTCCACCAGAGCTTCCGGAGTCGGTTCACCATACTTGTCCATCAAGTCTTTTTCGAGACTACCGCCATTAACTCCGATGCGGATCGGAATATTTTTATCGCGGGCCGTTTCGACAACCTGGCGAATACGTTCTTCATTTCCGATATTTCCAGGATTGATACGTAAACAATCCGCACCGTATTCGGCCACTTTCAGCGCAATGCGATAATCAAAATGGATGTCAGCAACGAGCGGTACATTGACTTGCTGTTTGATCAGCTTGAATGCTTCCGCCGCATCCATTGTCGGAACAGAAACTCGCACAATATCGGCGCCAACGCGTTCCAGTGCATGGATCTGCTTGAGTGTAGCTTCGACATCAGTGGTACGAGTATTCGTCATTGACTGCACGGCAATGGGGGCACCATCACCGATAGGCACGTTACCCACATAAATACGCGTTGAAGGACGGCGTTTGATTGGAGATTCGGTGTACATCGTATTCTGCTCTATCTCTTAATCTGACCGTCACACGGCCAGCATCTATTCTTGACTGTTTCAGGCTTTGGGAAGCGTGAGTCGGGCAACTCTACCTTCAGGGAACGGTGTCAGATCCACCGCGGTGCCATTATAACTGACGCTGACACTTTGCGGCGCACCTAATACCAAGCTGATAGGCGGTTTACCACTAACGGCAATATTGTGACCCGCAGATTTTAAACCATCAACCAGTGTCTTACCGTCAGCATCCAACGCCTTAATCCAGCAGTCCCCTTTAAGGCTGATTGCCAATTGGGCACTGGTAACCGCTGACAAGGATTCATCACTGGCGACCGCTTGTGGCACAGTTGTAGCGGGCGCAGTAACATCACTCGTTGCCGCGGTCACTGCTGCATCAGGCATTGCCTCATTCTGCGGCGCTGGTTCCTGCGACTGACTAGCGTCAGAGACTACCGCACCAGGCACTTCAATTGGCGTATCTTCCGCCTTGGGTCCGCTGTTGTTGTCAGCTTCAGATGTACTGCTATCCGCAACGGATGAAGGCTCTGATTGCAGTTCTTCTACGGTGGGTTTTGAAAAATTTTCAGTCACGGCCGCAGGCTTTTGCAACCACCACAAGACTAGCAATGCCAGAGACACTATCACGATAAGATAGGTGAGGACCATCAACCACTTGTCCCAGTTTTTCTGGGTTGTCTTACGGGAAAAACTCTGCATCACTGGCGCCGCGACCATGGGCACCTGACGCGTCAAGCACGCTTCAATACGCGGTGCGTCGATCTCCAGGAAACGGGCATAGTTACGCACGTATCCCCGCACATAAGTGCTGGAAGCGATATTGCCAAACTCATCGTTCTCAATATCGGCCACAATGGATACACGAAGGTGCAATTTAGCCGCAGCATCCTGCTGACTTAACTGTTTTTCCTCACGTGCATGTTTCAGTATGGTGCCAAGCGTTTCCTCATGCTCGGTCGGAATTGTCTTGTCATCTTCCTTGTCGACATCATTTTTAATATCAGTCATCAGTGCATACTTGCCCGGTATTCTTTTGCCTGGGGAGAGGTTGGAAATTTCGCCAACAACAACACGCCATAACTTTTGGCGGCTTCACTATCATGTAACCCACGCGCAATTTTAATCGCGAGTGCCAAACTAAGCGCTGAATCCATCGCTACCCGATGATAACGATCCATCTGAACCTTGGCTGCCTGGTAATTACCCTGCCCCAATTCCATTTCGGTCAGTTCCAGCAATGACACCTGCCTGTTTGGCTCATACTTTAACGCCATCTCAAAATACTGTCTTGCTTTTTCTATTTCACCCGCCTTGCGCTGGCAAATCCCTAAGTTTTCATAACTCGAAGCGATGCGATTGTATTTGGGGTTATGGACGGCGCGCAGAAACATTTTCTCTGATTTAGCATATTTGCCATTTTGACAGAGAAACACACCGAAGTTGTTTGCGGCATCGCCAGTAGCATTGCTGGCATTAATCGCACGCTCGTAGGTATCTTCGGCTTTCTGCTTTTCGCCGACGGTTTGATAGTAATAGGCCAAAGCGACGTTTACCTCTTCTAAATCAGGGGCGTATCCCATCGCTTTATCAAGATTGAATTTCGCCTGTTCAGTATTGCCTTTTTTTAAGTAGGTTAGCCCTAACTGAACCCGCTCCAGCGCGGCGGCGTTTTTATCAAATTTGTGTTCAACTACCGGAATATCAGTTCCGGCATAAGTTTTCTCAGTCACACATCCCGGCAGCGTCGAACAGATGGCTGCCAGCATCGCCAAGCCCCACAATTCGTGCTTCATTGGCAAACCCTTTAATGTTGACAAACAATGCGTTAACTCATTGTGACTGATATTTGGTTTTGTTGCATTCGTTTTTTTGCCAAACGTTTTGTACGGTCACGAATGTCGCCAGCTAACTGGCCACACGCCGCATCAATGTCATCCCCGCGAGTTTTTCGGACGATGACCGTCAGACCATATTCCATCAACACTTTGGCAAATCGATCGATTCTGGAATTGGAAGAACGACCATATGGCGAACCAGGATAAGGGTTAAATGGGATCAGGTTAACTTTGCAGGGGGTATCTTTCATCAATTCGGCCAGTTCGTGCGCTTGTTCAGTGCTGTCATTAATATGATCGAGCATGACATATTCCACAGTGACACGGCCACGATTGGCATTGGATTTCCCAATATAACGACTGATACCCGCCAGAAACTCTTTCAGTGGGTACTTTTTGTTAATGGGCACTAATTCGTTACGTAACTCGTCATTAGGCGCGTGAATACTTACTGCCAATGCCACATCCAGCACATCGCCCAGCTTATCCAATGCCGGCACTACGCCAGAGGTTGATACTGTGACTCGCCGTTTAGAGAGTCCGAAGCCAAAATCGTCGAGCATAATATCCAGCGCAGGGACCAGATTTGCCATATTGAGCAAAGGCTCACCCATTCCCATCATGACAACGTTGGAGATCGGACGATCACCAGTTTCATATTTCAACCCCAGAAAGCGTGAAACTCGCCAGATCTGACCGACAATTTCCGCGACGGTCAGGTTACGGTTAAATCCCTGCTGTGCGGTGGAGCAGAAGGTGCATTCCAATGCACAACCTACTTGAGATGACACACACAAAGTAGCGCGATCATCTTCGGGAATATAGACGGTTTCGACTTCCTGCCCTTCACCCACGTTGATCGCAAACTTGATGGTGCCATCGGAAGATTTCTGATAAGTGGATATCTGCGGTGCTGAGATTTCACACTTTTCACTGAGTTTGGTGCGCAGGTTTTTATTGATATTGGTCATCTGCTCAAAATCATCAATGCCGTAGTGGTATACCCACTGCATTACTTGATCAGCACGGAAAGGTTTTTCGCCCAATTCTGCGAATAACGCTCGCATGCCTTTACGATCAAGATCCAGCAAATTGATCTTTTTTTCGTTCATTTGACTCACCTCACACCAATACCTGTAACAGGGCGGCGAATTATACAGACCATAGCCAATTTTAGCCAGAGAAGGCGCTAAATAACCAGGTGTCTCGTAGTTGTGAACTGCGAAGATTTAAGTTCCGTTAAAGTCTACTATGGTTAGCTTACCAGCCAAATTCCATTGTTTGACCAATGACGCCGGATGAGTCGGCAGTTTTGCTATGTTTGCACTTACTATCACTGTATTAATTGCTATCACAATTTCTTTTCTCTGTAGTGTCTTTGAAGCAGTGCTGCTGTCGGTAACACCCAGCTATATTGCCAGTCTGCGCAGCTCTGCACCGCTGGCAGCCAAGCGGCTTGAGCAACAAAAAAAGGCCGTGGAATCCCCTTTGGTGGCAATTTTAACGTTGAACACTATTGCCCATACCGTCGGTGCGGCTGTCGCGGGCGCACAGGCCGCACATGTGTTTGGCGATGACATGGTGGGGGTGTTTTCTGGGGTTCTGACATTTCTTATTTTGTTTTTGTCGGAGATCATCCCTAAAACAATAGGGGCTAACTATTGGCGCAGTCTGGCTCCCACTGTATCCATTATTCTATTGTGGATGGAACGACTCTGTCTGCCCTTGATCTGGGCCTCCAATAAAGTCACTAAGCTCTTTGGCAAAGGTGATTCCGGCCAGTACATTCGTCAGGAAATTAGTGCCATGGCAAAGATTGGTGTCGAATCCGGAGAGCTTGACCGTCAGGAAAGTAAAATTCTGACGCAGATGATGAAAGCGAAAGAAATGCCGGCCAGCGCCATCATGACGCCAAGAACCGTGATGTTTACGCTTCCCGCGGAGACTCGTCAGCGTATCTTCGTACGGGATTACCTGAACAAGCCTTTTAGCCGCATTCCTATTTATGAGCATGATCATGACAATATTATTGGCTATATCAACCGCACAGACGTGCTGTTGGCAGAGCGCTATACCCCAGAAGCCCCCATTGCGGCGGTAAAGCGGGTACTGTTGGTAATACCAGATTCCGCGCGCATTTTGCCGCTGTTTGAGCTGATGATTAAACGCAATACTCAAATTGCCATGGTAGTCGATGAATATGGCAGCACCCGCGGTTTGGTGTCGCTGGAAGATATTATCGAGTCACTACTTGGGTTGGAAATTGTTGACCTTAACGATCCTGCCATCGATATGCAGCAGTTAGCACGCCAGTTATGGGAGAAGCGCATGCTGGAAAAAGGCATTCGCTTGTCTGAAGATGATAGTGAGCAAGAAGAACCGCATCACTGATTGGTCATCGACAGCACACTCTCGGGGCGTCACAAAAACGTCCCTTGTGCTGTAACACTTCAGGTGTACAATCTCTGTTTAATTACAGAGGATGTTATGACTTACCGTTTAACGCTCACCCATATCAACGATACCCACTCCCATTTCGATCCCAGTCTGGTGCAGTTCAAAGTACAACTGCAGCACGGACAGTTTACGCTAGCCAGCCACAGTGGCGGCTACAGTCGCATTGCCGCGCAAGTGACAAAACTACGGCAGCAAGCCCAGGCACAACAGCGAGAGATGCTGTTTCTGCATGCAGGCGACAGTTTCCACGGCACGTTGTTTTACAGCGAATTCAAAGGCCGGGCGAACGCCCGACTGCTGGAATTACTGCGGCCGAATGCCATGACGATTGGCAATCATGATATTGATGATGGTAATGCGGTGCTGGCAGATTTTATCCGTACGGTTTCGTTTCCTGTGATGGCTGCCAATATGGATATCAGCCACGAGCGACCTGAGAAAATAGGCAGTTTTCAGGGGTTAAATAATCTCTATCCCTGGGACAACGACGTAGGAATTGGTCGCTATCTGTTACGCGATTTTTATGATCAAAAACTCGCCATTATCGGTATTACGCTGGATCAGATGAATAAAGTAGCAAGACCGGATCCAGACACAGTGTTTCTTGATGCTATTGCGACCACCAAGGCTACGGTGAGTTACCTGAAACAGCAAGGTGTGGCTCATATCCTGCTGCTAAGTCATCTTGGCATAGATCAGGATCGACAACTTGCCACAGAAGTTCCCGATATCAGCCTAATTATCGGTGGCCACACTCACACGCTGATGGGGGAATTTACCGATTTGGGCCTACCCTGTTTGCCCTATGCGGAATCAATCAACGGCATCCCCATTGTCCATGCCGGGAAACATGCAGAAACCTTAGGGATTGCCGATATCGAATTTGATGACCGAGGTCGGGTTACAAAAATACAAGGCTCCAGCCACTTTATGCTCGATAGGCATTTTCTGCTCAGCGGTGAAACGGCTGCCTTGGAAAGTGATTATCGGGAAGCACAAGAGCTGTTGGCAAACCATTCAGGCATTTTATGGGATGAGCAGGACGAACGGATAAGCCAAGTCATCGACAGTGAATTTCGCCCGGCGATCAGCAATATGGAACAGCAGGTATTGGCTTTCGTTCCTAAAACCTTGCTACACACCCGGCTGCCAAGTCACAACCTGCCTCACGGGAGTGAAATCGCCCCCTGGGTCAGCCAGAGTATGTTTCTGGCGGCAAAAGCTCAGGATCCGCGAGTAAACTTCGCCTTACATAACGCCGGAGGCGTGCGCCAATCACTGGTGCAGGGACAGGTCACGCTGGCGGATGTGATGGGCAGATTACTGCCGTTTGAATTGCCATTGGTGAAATATGAGATTGCCGGTGATGCGTTGTTCCGAGTCTTGGAGTCAGCAATCAACGCGGCAACGAATAACAGTGTCATGGGTACTGGTGCTGGCAGTTTTCCTTATACCTACGGCCTACGATATTTCTATGATGGCCGACTGGCACTCGGTCAGCGCCTGTTTCGCTTAGAATTGCAAGATCATCTCGGTGGTTGGCAAGCGCTGCAACGGGACGACTTTTATATCGGGGTGTCCACCAGCTACACCGCCAGTGGTAAAGAGGGGTATGACGCACTGCTGGAAGCCCGTTGGCAACAGGCACTGCCAGAAGTGACCTTACCCAGTGCCTTCATTCGATTATTGCAACAGACTCCGGCGTTTGATACCCAAATGCAGCCGATGGTGTATTACACCAGCCATCTTACCGGGTTGGCCGATAGCTCAGGCATCAGTAAGTAAACCACTGCTGTCGGCACAAGTGTTCCACAAACCAGTTAAGTGCCTTGCCACATTCCCCTTTTCGCCAGGCCATGTACATAGGTAGTGGCGGTCTGGGCACTGCGACCTTGCGCACAACCAGGGTGCCTTCGTCTAATTGTTGACGGATCAGATGCAGCGGTAAAAAGCCGACACCAGTTCCCTGCTGCTGCAAGCGGACTTTATCAGCCATAGATGACACGCGGATCTGCTGCCGACTGGCAAAAATACCGCTGGAGCGCTGTAACAATGACTGCGAGCTATCGGCTACGACGATAGAGGGAAACTGCAATAATGCCTCCGACGGAATTTCTGCATCGTGTTGCGCCAAGGGATGCGTTGGCGCTATGGCAAACACAAACTCCACTTCCCCCAACTGCTGCAGTTCATATTGCCCCCGAGGTAATTCACCAGAAACGCCAATCGCAATATCGGCACGTCCGGAATATAACGCATCCCAGCCACCGCCCAACGCCTCTTTAGACAGACTGATTGTGACTTGCTTGCCGAGGTGAGTGAACTCTGCGATAGATTTCATCACGGGCTCGTCCGGCAAAATACTGTCCAGTGCCAGCGATACGGCAGTTTCCCAGCCCGTCTCCAACTGTCGCACCGCATCTTCCAGACGTGCAGCGGCTGCCAGAATTTCTCGCCCCTGCGTCAACACCAACAGCCCCACATCGGTAAGCTGGGCACGTGTGCCCTTACGTTCAAATAATCTGCTGCCGAGATCCTGCTCTAGCTTTTGTACCGTATAAGTTAATGCTGATGGTACCCGAAAAAGCGACTCGGCAGCCGCTGCGAAACTGCCCTTTTTATCTATGGCATCCAACACCTTAAGTGCATCCAGACTGATCACAGGATTCATGAAATTTCCAATATTCAATTTTTTTAAAATTTAACTTCAAAATGTTCCGATTTTCAAGCCGTAATGACCTGGCTAGACTTGCTTTCAACGACAGGGAATCTCCCTAAGCCAGATTTAAACAAGATTCAAATTTACTGAGGAAAACATCATGAAAAAACTTATCGCAACGCTCGTTAGCAACAATGCTGGTTATGCACCACTGATTATGCGTGTGCCTGTCGGTCTGACACTGATGGCTCATGGTAGTCAAAAGCTGTTCGGCATGTTTGGTGGGTATGGTTTGGAAGGTACGGGTCAATGGATGGCATCCATCGGTCTGACGCCCGGTTACCTGATGGCATTGCTGGCCGGTTCCGGTGAGTTCTTCGGCGGTCTGTTCCTGTTATTAGGGCTGCTGTTACGTCCAGCCGCGGCTGTAGTAGCATTCACCATGCTGGTAGCACTGTTTACCGTACATATTCACAACGGTTTGTTTATGGCGAATAACGGCTATGAATACGCGTTGACATTAGCGGCGATTGCCCTATCCCTGGTCGTGTCTGGTGCGGGTAAGGTATCGCTGGACAATATTATCGCCCGTAAACTTTAACTGGGAGGAATTACTGATGATTACTGTAAGAAAAGCCGCTGAACGGGGTCAGGCCGACTTTGGCTGGCTCAAGAGCCGCCACACCTTCTCATTCGGTAATTACTACGACCCACGTTATATGGGAGTGTCCGCCCTTAGGGTGATTAACGATGATAGGGTCACCCCCGGACAGGGGTTCGCCACTCACGGGCACCGCGACATGGAGATCATCAGCTACGTTATCTCTGGTACGATTGCCCACAAAGACAGCTACGGCCATGTGAAAGACTTGCCCGCAGGAGAGTTTCAGTTGATGTCGGCCGGCAGTGGCATCTATCACAGTGAGTTCAATCCTTCGGCAACGGAACCTCTGCACTTTCTACAGATCTGGATCCAGCCAGCAATCACTGGCGGTGTCCCTGGATATCAGCAGAAAGCCTTTGCACAGACTGAAGCGCTTACGGCGGTTGTTACCCCAGATGGTCGCGATGGCACGTTGCAGATAAAACAAGATGTCACCGTGTATCGTCTGATATTGGCAGCCAGCGAACAACTGACCTTGCCGCTGACAAGCACACGAACTTTGTACCTGCATCTGATTGGCGGCGAGCTGGAACTGAATGGTAGCAAGCTTAGCACAAGTGATGGCATCAGTATCACTGATGAACAGCTGCTGACAGTGAACGCCAACAATGATGTGGAAGCACTGGTATTTGACCTACCCTAAGTCCTCCCAGTGTCATGGGATAACGACGTAAAAACCGGCGCAGGCCGGTTTTTTATGTAGACGTGGCTACCTTATTATCTGCTAACTTTTCTACTAGCGGACAGTACATTAAAAAACTCGTGAGCTGCTGGCCAGATTTTTCTTGATAGCAACGATGGTGGCTGCGAAATCCCTGCCGCTCAAACACGGTTTTAGATTGCATTGAGGCGTGAGTACTGAGTCTTGGTAATGCTTGCTGAAGCGCCCACAGCTTTACCGTAGTGATCAGCTGTGCCGCTATTCCTCGGCGCTGCCAGCTCGGTAAAACATATAAACAACTGATGTAACCCGCTTCCCCATACTGGCGTTCCACCTGCACAAAACCAATACAATGATCGCCGCTATCGAGCGCCAGCCAAGCGGTGCTATGGCGTAAACGCAACTGCCAGTACTTTTCCGAACGCGGGGCACGGGACCAGGCGTTACACTGCGCCGTGGAATAAAAACCACCCGCAAGAGATTGTACGGATTGATGATAAACGAGTGACACTTCAGCGGCAAAATGCCGGTGTTGTGCATGAGAATAAAGAACCAGGGTCGCTGCCATCCAGCGAAAACCTCAATAAAGGCTAAAATCGCCTTGATTCTTGCTGGTAACCTCAACAAACGCAAGCAGTTTTCAGTCGTTGAGTCATAATGTTTTCGTTGCGAAACCGCGAAAAGAAAGCCGCCTCTATGGCGGCTTTCTTAACGGATTACGCGTTTATGGCCGGGTAGCATTCATGACGGTTTGCGGAATCGTCTGTCGTACTTTGGCGACATCCGCCGCGGTGACTGCCGGAGCCTGGTTATTCCAGGCATGACGCACAAAGGTGAGCAACTGTGCCACTTCATCATCGTTAAGCCGCCAACCAAACGCTGGCATAGCCAATGCTTCTGGAGCCCCTTTGGTAGACGGTAAACGTGCACCAGCCAGCACCACATGGATTAACCCACTTGGATCTTTGGCATTAACCAAGGCATTGCCATCCAGCTTTGGAAATACCCTGGCAGCGCCTTGTCCCTGCGTAAAATGGCAAGCACCACAACTGTCGAGATACAAACGTGCGCCAGAGTTAATGCCCACTTTGGCACTATCAAGTTCGTCACTGGTTTTCTTGGTAGCAGCGGCAGTCATCGCTAGCGAGTTACCATCTCCAGGCAATGACTTGAGATAGTCGGCAATTGCCGCCAGGTCATCCTGACTCAAATAACTGAGACTGTGTTCAATCACTGAAGTCATTTCACCGGCTACGGCAGTAGTATCATTGCGGCCATTGGCGAGATAGTCGACAATTTCGGCTTTACTCCAATTTGCCAATGCCCCTTTATCGCCACCTCTCAGACTTGGGGCTGTCCAGATGCCAATTTTGCCGCCACTGAGGAAGCTATTATCGGATTCATCATAGCCTTTTTCCTGAAAAGCTATGCCTCGTGGACTATGACAGCTGCCACAGTGACCTAATCCTTGTACCAGATAGGCACCACGATTGAAGCTATCAGACTTGCTGGTTTTAGCCTGATAGGCCTTATCGTTTGCAAACATCCAGTTCCAGAAGCTAATGCCCCAGCGCTGGTTAAACGGGAAACTTAACGCGGTTTCAGGGGCTTTTTGATCAACCGCAGTAACGCCGTCCATAAAATAGGCGTACAACGCTTTAACATCATCGGCAGTCAACATGGCATAGTCCGGATAGGGCATTGCCGGATACAAGTTACTGCCATCAGCTCGTTTACCGTGTCTCAACGCTGCATCAAATTGAGCTAGCGTGTAATTGCCAATTCCCGCAGTCTTACTTGGCGTAATGTTAGTGGAATAGATTTTCCCAAACGGACTGTCAATTGCTAAACCTCCAGCAAATGGCTTGCCCCCGGGAATAGAGTGACAAGCGATACAATCCCCTGCGCGGGAAAGATATTCACCCTTGTCGATGGTGGCTTTATCAAAAGCTTGTGCTTCAGTTGTCGCTAACAAGGCCAACGGCAACAGCATCATGATCAGATTGCGTTTCATCTGCTGCTCCTTATGCTTGAACCAATGGGCCGGGATGTTTCAGGTACTGTTCACGGATTGCTTTGGCTGACCAGTACGCCAATGCTCCCACTAACATTGTCGGGTTGTACTGCAGATTCTGTGGGAATGAACTTGACCCCAGAACAAAGACGTTATGAACGTCCCAGCTTTGTTGATAACGATTAAGCACACTCGTTTTGGGATCAGTTCCCATAATCGCCCCACCCACGTTATGGGTAGATTGATAGGGCCGCACATCATAATGCGTACCTATGTCCTTAAATGACATTTTTAAAAAGTCAGGATTAAGTCCTTTGGCCAGTGCCCCTACTTTATTCTTCATAAACTGGGTCATGCGCAGATCGTTTTCTTTCCAATCAAAGGTCAAACGCAGCAATGGCAAGCCATGATCGTCCTTGTAGTTGGGATCCAAGCTCAAATAACAATCCCGGTAGGACATGTTGGAACCATGTGAACTAATGGTCATCGAGTGACCATAGTAATCCTTGGCGGCTTTTTTCCAGCCAGCCCCCCAACTAGGTGAGCCCGGAGGCAATGGCAGATTACGTATTGGTTGGCCATTGGTTTGCGCCGCCAGCAAATAGGAGCCACCAATAAAGCCTTCTTTAGCGAAATCGATCTGGTTGATAGCAAAATCATCTACCGTTGTGGCATTACTGCCGGCACCGATGAAGGGGTTAAACACCTTGTCTTTAAAAAACAATGTTGCTCCGCCCATCATCTGGTAAGCGTAGTTACGACCCACTGTGCCAGTATTAGATACCGGGTCGTAAGGCTGACCAATACCTGACAACAACAAGAGTCTCACGTTGTTATACGCAAATGTCCCCACCACCACAATTTTCGCGGGCTGGAACACCTCTTCACCATTGCCATCAATATATGTCACACCGATGGCAGTCTTTTTATCATCGGCAAGATTCACCTTGATCACTTCACAGCCAGTGCGATAAGCAAAATTCTTATGCTGCTTTAGCGCGCCAAGAATCGAGGTTTGAGGTGATGCTTTGGAATAGTTGATACATCCATATCGTTCACAGAAACCACAGAAGTTACAAGGGCCTAACTGCATACCATAAGGATTGGTGTAAGCCTCAGAAGCATTAGATGAGGGCAACGGGAAGGGATGTAATCCCTGCGCTTTGGCCGCTTCGGTAAACAGATCATCGTTAAGGGTTCGTTTCAGCGGTGGTAATGGATATTCATTGCTTCGAGGTCCTTCAAATGGGTTACCACCTGCCTGAATTTTGCCATTGATATTGCCCGCTTTTCCGGAAACCCCCAACACTTTATCGAAGAAATCAAAGTGCGGTTCCAGCTCTTCATAACTGACCCCGTAATCCTGGATAGTCATGTCCTTTGGCATAATATTTTTGCCGAAGGTTTCTTCCACATAACTGCGTAGACGCAGCTCTTCTGGCATTGGACGCCAGGTATGACCGTTCCAGTGAGTACCGGCCCCGCCGACACCATCACCCGGCAAAAATGAACCGAGATGCCGATAGGGAACTGCGGTTTCCGTCAGACTATGGCGCACAGTGATGGTACTTTTAGCTGGCTTCACCATCAACTTGTAACGTACTCCGTAAGTCAGTTCATCTGCCATTTTCGGATACGCGAAATCGGGTACGGTATCACGGTCTTCGCCACGCTCCAATGCCAACACATTCAGGCCTTCTTGTGCCAGCTCCATGCCCATGATCGCATTGGTCCAGCCCAGCCCAACCAATACAACATCGACAGCTTTCTGTTGCTGAGCCATAAATTACCCCCTATCACCATTCAGACTAACGGGCCCCATTGGATAGGGAACGTTATGCAAATCCACCCATTCTAGATAGGAAGCTCGGGCACCTGGGAAGCCAATCATCTTCCACGCCGCCATCTCTTTATTGCCTCCATGCATAGGGTCGGCAAAATAGCCTTCTTTGGTGTTTTGTAGGAGGAACTCAAAAAACTGTTTAGCACTAACATCCGCCAGGTCAATCTGCCCCAGCTGTAGTTGTGTTAACAGATTATCCTGTTGCTCAGCTGACAGCTCGGCAAAGGATTTTCCCAGTGTCTTCTGACAATAGCTATCTGTTGCGGCAATACCTTTCTGGTAAGTTTGCGCGGGTGTCAGCGGTGATTGGTATCCAAGTTCGGCAGGCGCTTCAAAAAATGGCCCCTTCATATACCAATCTTTCGCTTGCCCGAAATCACCTTGCATCTGCCGATCAATAAACACCGGAACATTGGCCTGTAATGCCCCCGGGCCATTATCATCTACAGGAATAAGTCGATCACATGCTGCCAGCACAAAGCGCCATTCGGCGTCACTAAAAAATACTGGCTTATATTGCGCAAGTTCGGGAGCGGCATTGGCATTTGCCGATAGCATTACACCTGTGCCGAGTGCTGAAGCGGAGATCACCCACATTGCGCCTTTTACGAAACGGCGGCGGGAATCATCTGTTAAATTTGGATCCATAGGAACTCCTGTGTGCCCTGATACGACGTCACATTTGCCTGTACACTTCAGGCAAACGCTCTGTCGGCAGTCGTTAGGCGAAATCCATATGGATCAGTCGATAGTTACGGCATGCATCCTAATTACAGAGCAGCGAAAAAACGTTTGTCTGACCAAGCCGGGCCAATGCTGCTATGCACCACTGATGAATCATTAAGAAGTTTATCTTTTCGAAAAATCCAGAGTCATAGGAAAAGAAGCTTCCGCTGTACCATCAAAAAAAGCGACATAGTTCAAAAATTGAAATTTCATATCATCTTATTTATTGATGTTCTGCAGTGCCCGCGTATTATCTGTTGCAACATGCCGATAGTTCAATCCATTGCAACATGAAAATATGTTATCAGTGTATTTCCTAAAACGAATAACCAGTGATATAGCATAATTGCAGTTAATTCGTCGAAGGATGATGGCATTTTTGAAGGATAAAAAAACAGCACCCAACGTTGAAACAGCGCCCACCAATTCGTGATAGGGAACTTAATTTACTGTTTTAATCGTTAAATAAAAAACACCCGACAATCGTGGAAGCGTTATTGCCGGGTGTGTTGGAATTTTTGTGGTGAACAAAAACTATTTCTTGGCGATCTCACCAACAAACATCAGTTTGTCAAAAGTACGTTTCAGCGTTTTACTAGTGAAGTTGCTCATCCACATCTGTTCGACCATCTGCACTTTGTCGCCTTTTTCCACTTTAACCTGAGGACCGGCAGCCCAGAAAGTGGTGTCACCTTCTTTCACTTGAACGTAGGTATAGCCACCGCTGTCCATCGTATCCAGAATAGTACCTTCATGCACTTTGCCCATGGCCCATGCTGAGGTTGCAATACCGAAAACCATTGCCGCAGCTGCCAGGATTTTTGCCAGTTTTACCATGTGAATCAATTCCTGTTGTCAATAAAACCGAATGCCATTAAATCACGGCTTACTTCATAAATCACTAATAGGTGTCACACTTTTATCGCATCGTCTCATTTTAGCAATGGCCTTAACATCCCTTCCAAGCCATTGAGTTTCACTTCGTATATCAGGGCCAATTGCTGACCCAGCTTTCCGGGGGGAAAACCGCGAGAATGAAACCACACCAGATAAGGCTCAGGTAACTCCAGCAGTTTGCGACCGGCATACTTACCAAAAGGCATCGTCTGATTGATTGCTTCTAACAGTAATTGCTGATCCATTATTTATCCTTGAGAACATGCTTCAAAAATGATCATGATCTCAATACCGCACGGCATGTGATCTTAATCATCAATAACTTAGCCAATAAATCCCAACCTATTTATAATATTTTTTTATATATAAACTAATTTTTTAGTTCCAAATGAATTAAAAAATACGGCTTTTATATAACTATTGCAGCACCGTAACAAATCATAGCGAGTTTATGACAGTGTCAAACTACTCAACATATTGATTGTATTATTTTTTTAGTCGGATGTTGCAGCTTTTTAGCCGTGTGTCATATTTACGGCGCACCATAGTATAACGCCAAAATAATGACGACAAACTTTATGATAATTTATCTATAAATCATATACTTGACTGAAAAAACTTTACATTTAACATTAGATTTAACAAGTCAATTAATATGCCGGTCGCGCTACTTACAGGGTTGTCTCGTAAGTTCCGCAACTACAGGTGAGGAACGGATTATGATCATTCTGGTTGGTGGAGAAAAAGGTGGCAGTGGTAAAAGTTGCGTCGCACAGAACCTTGCGGTGTTTTTAGCAAAAGAATGTGGCGCTGCGGTCATTATGGTGGACTGCGATCCCCAACGTACCACCTCTGACTGGATCCAAGCACGCAACCAACACCCAGAATTAACCAGTATTAACTGTGTGCAGTTATACGGAAAAATTCGTAATGATCTCCTTAGCCTCGAGCAACATTACGACGTAGTAATTGTCGATTGTGGTGGACAAGATAATCTGGCCCTGCGTGCCACCATGTCTGTTGCATCGCATGTGTTGATGCCATTACGCCCGAAACGTCGTGACCTCAAGACCGTCAGCCATATGGATGATGTAGTGGCTACCTGTATGATGATTAACCCCAAGATGCAGGCATCCTTTGTGATTACTCAATGCCCTAACCTGCCAAGTCAGGCTGGACGTATTGATGAAGCGAAAGAGGTTTGCCGCACTTATGACATCAACGTGCTGGACAATGTCACCTTCAGCCGCAATATCTACGATGATAGTGAAGAATCAGGTCGTTCCGTGTTGGAAATTGAACCTAAAGGTAAAGCTGCGGATGAAATTCGTGGTATTGCCTGTGAAGTGCTGCAGGTCAACAGCGCGGCAGAACTTCGCAAAAAATTCATGAACCTTAAAGTCAACGCTATGGGGGCGCAGTATGGGTCTGGCAGATCTGAAGAAAAACGCTACGCAATGTAATCGTGCGGCAAGCGTACAGAATTTGCGTCCATCCATAGACGAATTTATTGAGGACGCCATCCTTTATGCGCTCGGCAAAGAGCGCCGTTACGAGCAACGACATGATGTTGTCGAACGTGACAACATCATCACTTTGCACCGTCATTTTGCTGGTCAGGACAATGAATTTCTGCCATCCCAGAATTCTTGTCCGCTGAAGCGGGCGACTTTTACCTTGGGTAGCCCAACCATCGAGCAATTGACGGATTTGTCTGTGGAAGCAGATGTATCGAAATCTCGGATGTTGAGATTTTTAACCAGTTACTTCGATAATCTGAGCCCGCAACAGCGTAAGTTGTTGTATCAGCAGTTTATGGTTGACTAACTCCCTTGTTCTTCCTGAGTTCATACTAAAACTCCTACCAGTTGCTGACAGCTGCATATTTTTGTCTTTATGCTGTCAGCTTTTTTTTATCAATTTTACCGTTCACCGGCCTATTAAGCGCTGGCATCCGCCTATCAAGCAGCCTAAACTAATGTAAAAAAATCTCAGGTAAACATTATGTTGAGTATAAGAAATTTAACATCCGCACTTTTGCCTGGTGCCTTAATGCTAGTTTTTTGTTCGCCGCTCTCGCTGGTATATGCGGATGAACCCACCAATTTGAATCAAGTTTCCCACAATCCGCAGACGATAAAAGCAGACGCGGTGCTTGATCAGCTGCACCGAAGTGCTGCTGCCGCAGATTGGGACAGCTATTTTGAGTTATTTACTGACGATGCCGGATTTGTTGGTACAGATATCTCTGAGCATTGGAGTATGCAAGATTTTGAACGTTATGCCAGAACCAGTAAGGGATGGAGCTACAAAACCCAGTCCCGAACAATGGTTCGCCACGGCGATGTCGTTGTCTTTGACGAAATTCTGGATAACACGAATTACGGTTTATGCCGGGGCACCGGCACTATGGTTCTGACCGAAGATGGCTGGAAAATTCTGCAATACCATCTCAGTTTCCCGATCCCAAATGAATTAGCCCCGAGGATCACCGATCAAATTAAGGTCTTTCGTAAAAAAACAGCAGCTAAAGGCTCCTGAATGCCAGCGAGAAACAGAGATTCGCTAATTGGGCAACATGAGTAAAACTGTCGAATTCTGCTTGGGTTATGTCACGGTTACTATTGGCGCGATCCCCATAAAAAATGCCAATAATTTTATTTTCGACCCGCAAAGGCGCCATCAGGAAGCCCAGCTCTGGCAACGTGCGTTGCAACAGGCTGCCTGCTGGCGGAAACTCTGGAGCGTTTTTACCTGACCAGCACGGTAATTGTCGCTCCAGACAATATTTAAGCAGCTGGGTTTCTTCATTAATTTCCAGTGCAAAATGTTGTTTCATCAACTCCGCATCATCACCGAGGGCAATTCTTGGCTGTAACCTTTTCCGGTTGGGTGATAACAGCAACACCGCGCAACGATCCAATCCAATCCCATCTAGCATCCCTAGCAACGCGATTTGGATTACCTGATTAAAATCGGCTTTGTCCTGAGCTAAGGATGTCAGCTGTCTGAGTTTCTCCAATAACCCACTGATATTGGGCTCTCGTATCTGATATTGCGGAGGGGACGCCAGCTCGTTTAATACGCCATTCTTCGGCAAATATTCCATCAGCACTTTGGCACCATAGTCAGTTGTTAAACGCTGGGTATCTTCCAGACAATACTGCAAGCGCTTTTTAAACTCACCGGGAGTTAGTTGCATCAGTTCGGCACCTTGTTGCAGACGCCGTTGCAACTCGGCAGAGGAGTCTTCACCGCCCGCCATCGCATCGCTGAGTTTATTGGCAAGAAAAATAGTACGAACTTCTGGCGTGCGCGCATCAGGATTTACCAGTGACTTCATCAACAGTTCGCCTAGCCCCCAGTTTCTGGCGAGCCCCTGCGTCAGCTGATTAAAGGAAATGCCCAAGTATTCACGAGTGGTCGTTAAACGACACATATTGTCACTGCACTTGTTTAACAAACTATCCAGTTCATCTGCCTGCTGACCAGCAGCACTCCAGAATGCACTTTCACCGAGTTGGTATAACAAGGCTGCGATAAATGCTTCTTCCTGCAGTTCCTCATCATGCTCAGCCAACATCATCTTGGTCAACATGGCAGACTGAAAGGAATTGGCCATTAACTTAAGTAATCGATGATAAACAGACTCTGACATATTCTTGCTTTCCAGCAAGCTGGTCAGCAATTTCGCCGTTATGCAGATATTGCGGATCACATCAAAGCCGAGCACAACAGCAGCACGACTTACCGTCGTCACCTGACTGATGCCTTTGTTGTAAATAGCACTATTAGCCACCCGCAGCACCCGCGAAGTCAGGGCATTATCGTGCATAATACTGCGCCCCAAGACCCCCATCGAGGACACATCATCTTTCGCAAGCTGCTCAAGTGTGCGGATCATGGAACCAAGAGCAGGCATCTCCTGCTCACTGATACGACGCACCCAAAAATCCGCGCCTTGTGGATTTGTTTTCAACGCATTACCTTCAGGGAAAGATTATCCGGCAAATTCAATACCGGTTTATTGTTGTATAAACATAACTCACGCTGCAGCAATTTACATTCAAGTAACAGAAATTTTCCTGAAATTTCAGCGGGTATGAACAAAAAAGCGGCGCAAAAGCGCCGCTCGGCATACACGATAAAGGACTCAGAACTGCGCTTCCTCTGTTGATCCGGTGAGCGCCGTTACCGAAGAGCTACCGCCCTGGATAACATTGGTGACTTTATCAAAGTAACCGGTACCCACTTCCTGTTGATGTGCCACAAAGGTGTAGCCTTTTTCAGCGGCGGCAAATTCAGGCTGTTGAACTTTTTCCACGTAGTGTTTCATACCTTCGCCACGGGCATATTCGTATGCCAGATCGAACATGTTGAACCACATATTATGGATCCCCGCCAACGTAATGAACTGATATTTATAGCCCATATCCGACAAGGCCTGCTGGAAACGTGCGATGGTGGCATCATCCAAGTTTTTCTTCCAGTTAAAGGACGGTGAGCAGTTGTAGGCTAACAGCTTGCCGGGGAACTTGGCATGAATTGCCTCAGCAAAGCGACGCGCCTCCTCAAGATCTGGCTTCGCCGTTTCACACCATACCAAGTCAGCGTAAGGGCAATATGCCAAACCGCGAGCAATCGCCTGCTCAAGTCCCGCGCGCACCCGGTAAAACCCTTCGGAGGTACGCTCACCAGTGATAAAGTCACTATCATATGGATCACAATCAGAGGTCAGCAGATCCGCCGCATTGGCATCTGTACGGGCAATGACTAAGGTTTCCACTCCCGCCACATCTGCGGCCAGTCTTGCCGCCACCAGCTTCTGTACCGCTTCCTGCGTCGGCACCAACACCTTACCGCCCATATGACCGCATTTTTTAACTGAAGCAAGCTGGTCCTCAAAATGGACCCCGGCAGCCCCCGCTTCAATCATCGACTTCATCAGTTCATAGGCGTTGAGCACGCCACCGAAACCGGCTTCAGCATCGGCTATAATCGGTAAAAAATAATCGGTAAATCCTTGTTCACCAGGATTGCCCCCTTGACTCCACTGGATCTGATCTGCCCGGCGAAACGCATTATTGATCCTGGAGACAACCGCAGGTACCGAGTTTGCTGGATACAGAGACTGGTCAGGATACATAGTGCTTGCGAGGTTAGCATCTGCCGCTACCTGCCATCCTGACAGATAAATGGCTTCAATTCCTGCCTTAGCCTGCTGTACGGCCTGCCCCCCAGTCAAAGCCCCAAGGGAGTTGACGTACCCTTTTCGGGCACTGCCATTCACCAGCGACCAGAGCTTCGCGGCCCCCATTTTAGCCATGGTATTTTCTGGCACGACTGAACCACGTAATGCCACCACTTCCTCGGCGGTATAAGGTCTGCATACGCCTTTCCAACGTGGATTCTTGGCCCAATCCTGCTTCAAGGCATCAATTTGCGCTTGACGATTCATTTGGCTTGCCTCAGTCATCTTTACACTCCTCACAAGTTTGCATCGGCCCCAACCGATGTTTGAAGTTACGGGCTGAGCCCAGTCAATTGATACAGGTTATGCTGTTAGTAACCGGTAACCCGGTAGTGTTAAGAAATCCACCAACTCATCAGCAGTGGTGATTTCTTCCAACAAGGAAGCCGCCTGGATAAAACGGCCGTGGGTAAACCGCTGTTCTCCCACTTCTTTTTTCACAGCGGCCAGCTCTTCTGTGAGCATGTTGCAGAACAACTCTTTGGTCACCAGTTTGCCATTGCTCAAAGACTTACCGTGACGGATCCATTGCCAAATGGACGTGCGGCTAATTTCTGCGGTAGCGGCATCTTCCATCAGACCATAGATAGGTACACAACCATTGCCACCGATCCAGGCTTCGATGTACTGCAATGCAATACGAATGTTCAGACGCATCCCCTCTTCAGTGCGACTGCCATCACAAGGTGCCAACAATTCTGCCGCGAGTATCGGAGCGTCAACATCACGGGTGATATGCAGCTGGTTGGGTCTTTCCTTGCCGATGTAATCATCAAAAATTTCCAGTGCAATCTGCGCTAAGCCAGGATGAGCAATCCAGGTACCGTCATGGCCATTGCGCGCTTCCAATTCCTTATCGGCACGTACTCGTTCCAATACTTTAGCGTTGACCTCAGGATCTTTTGCCGGAATAAAGGCAGCCATTCCGCCCATTGCCAGTGCCCCACGCTTATGGCAGGTTTTGATCAATAATCGGGAATAGGCGCTGAGAAATGGTTTATCCATCCCCACCTGTTGCCGATCTGGCAACACGCGATCGGCATGATTTTTAAGTGTTTTGATATAGCTGAAGATATAGTCCCAACGACCGCAGTTCAGAGCGACAATGTTAGAGCGAAGTTCATAGAGAATTTCATCCATCTCAAACACTGCTGGTAAAGTTTCAATCAAACAGGTGCATTTGATCGTGCCCGGCTGCAGACACAAACGCTCTTCTACAAAAGCAAACACCTTGGCCCACCAACGCGCTTCCAGGTGACTTTCCAGCTTGGGGATATAGAAGTATGGACCACTGCCCTTTGCCAACAGCTGACGGTAGTTGTGGAAGAAGTACATGCTGAAGTCAAACAGACAACCGGGGATTGGTTTACCATTAAACAACACATGTTCTTCTGGAAGATGAAGTCCTCTTACACGTGCCACCAGCACCGCAGGATCATCACATAACTGATAATGCTTACCGGTTTCCGGTGCGGTATATTCGATCTCTCCGCGTACCGCATCCTGAAGATTCACCTGCCCCTGAATAAGTTTTTCCCAACTTGGGGCCAACGAATCTTCAAAGTCCGCCATGAAGACTTTTACGCCGGCATTTAACGCATTAATGATCATCTTGCGGTCGACCGGACCGGTAATTTCCACGCGCCGGTCGAGCAGATCTTTCGGGATGCCTCTAATTTTCCAGTCACTATCTCTTATCGATTGTGTATCCGGTAAAAAGTCCGGCAACGCACCAGCGTCGATACTTTGCTGACGCTGCTTTCGCCGCGCCAGCAAAGTATCAACTTCCGCAGCAAATTCCTGACAAAGTGCCTGTAGTAATGCACATGCTCCTTCGGTTAATACCCGTTCCTGACCAGTAATAGGGTTTGCTTTAATCTCCAAGCTACTACTCGCAGCAGTGGATGGGCGTTCAGCAGTCTGTTGCATTGGCAGCCTCCAGGTTTGAAAAATTTCAGCTATAAAACTTTCATATGTTCTTTTAAGACCAAAACCTAGCGATAAAAAATAGACAATGCAATAGCCAAAAAGTCATAGATAAATATGATATCCATCAAAAAAATTGGTATGACCAAAATAAGAAAAGGCATTAATGACATTGTTTTATATGGTTTTATTTTTAATTATTTATGTAATGCAAAAAAGATGGTGAAATTTGTCAGACTTCTTTACCAGTTTTAGTTATTTGTAATATACAACGTAATTAAATTACAATAGTAACTTATAATTTACGACTAAATTACCGATATCGAAGAGTTTAATGAAAAGATGCCATCATAAATTGACCACCAAGGAAGGCATAAAATCATATTGAAAACATTATGTTATATTAAATTCAGCGACTACAGCATTAAAACAAACGTTTTAAATTGACGTTGACGTCAACTTGATCAGGTTAATGCAAAAGAGTTATGCCGTGAATACTGTGATTAGATCGTCAACAAAGTTGACGAATTTGGTAAGTACAAAAATTTTTTTAAAAAATCGTTAAAAAGCACCGAGATCCTTAAATCCCCTTATCACGGTCAGCACGCATCAGGGACTCTAATTCCGCTTTACCTTCATTGGATATGCGGATCAACGCTTTCAAATCATCCTTATGTTCTGCACCGGCAACGACTTGCGCTTTATCATGCTCCGCAAATATACGTACCCGTTCAGAGGCTTGAACCTGGGACATACCCAGAGTTTGTAGCACACTCTCACTGGCACTTAGCGCAGAGCCAAAGGTTTCACGAAATACCCGAGTCACACCCATATTCATCAATCGATAGGCATGGTTACGGTCACGGGCACGAGCCACAATAGTGACATGCGGGAAATGAGTCTGTACTTGATTGACTATCTCTAGCGAATCATCGACTGAATCAACAGTGATCAGTATTACTCTGGCTTTGGTGAGTCCGGCAGAAAGCAGCATATCCAATCTTTTAGCGTCACCAAAATACACCTCACTGCCGAATTGCCTTACCACATCCACATGACGTGCATCTTTATCTAATGCCACAAACGGGATGCCTGTGGATGCCAATATACGGCCGGTAATTTGCCCCATTCGGCCAAATCCGGCGATGACGACCTCACTTTCACCAGGATCAATAACATCCGCCAAGCGATTATGATCTTCGGCAGGCTTGCCCGTGGCACGAAACGCACGGAGCAAGTAGGGAGTCACCGCCATCGACAGCCCGATCACCAATACCAGGGCCTGGCTTAACTCCTGGGATAATAGTCCTGACAGATGCGCTTGAGATAACAACACAAATGCAAATTCACCACCTTCAGCAAGAATCAAACCTAATGCCACGCTACTGCGCCAAGCATGGCGACGCAGCTTGCCAAGTAGAACCAACACTAATGTCTTAATCGCCAGCATTGCCAGCAATATACCTAACAACAACAACGGTTCTTTTAGCAGTAGGCTGAGATCCATACTCATGCCGACCGCCATAAAGAACAGTCCCAAGAGCAATCCTTTAAATGGATCTATATCGGTTTCCAGCTGATGGCGATAACTGGAGTTGGCCAGCAGAACCCCCGCAAGGAATGCGCCCATGCCCGATGACAAACCTAGCCACGCCATCAAGGCAGCACTTCCCATCACCAATAACAATGAAAAAGCAGTCAGCACTTCGCGAACACCGCTCGCAGCAACCAGTTGCAGCAACCGAGGCAATAAGTACTTGCCCATAAGCAGAAAACCTAATAGTGCTACACAGGTCCAATACCAAGGTACGGCACGATGTCCGGCATCAGCAGCATTGGGGGCAAGGTATGCTGTCAGCAGCAACATGGGAATAACAGCCAAATCCTGCATCAACAGGACGCCAAACGCATCACGACCAACAGGCGTGGTCAGTAAGCGCTGATCGGTCATCAGTTGTACTGCGAATGCTGTCGAGGACAAAGATAATGCCGCGCCGATGATAATCGCTGCAGGCCATGAAAGCCCTACATATGCGGAAAAAATAGCGACTGCGGCCCAGGACAATAATAACTGTCCACTGCCAAGGCCAAAAATGGCGCTGCGAAGTTCCCACAGTTTTCCCGGGCTAAGCTGTAACCCCATCATAAACAGCATTAACACCACCCCAAATTCAGCGAAATGTAACACTGACTGTGGCTCTGACACCACGCCAATGCCTGCGGGGCCTAAGATCACGCCTGCGGCCAGATAAGACAAAATGGGGCCGACCCCAAAACGCTTGCCAAGCGGTACTAATACAACACCCGCCAACAGAAAAAGTAGGGTCGAGATTAATATGTTGTCCTGTTCCATCAGGATTCCTTATGACAGCAAAGTATGGGGTGAGACAGCGGATCAACAGCAATCGCTAACAACAGGTCGCACGCAAATACAGAAATATTTGGCACCAGGTGACGAGCACTAAGATATGTGATTAACGTGGCCAAAGCTGCAATTTCAGTAAAGGCCTTTGGAGAGCTTCAGTATAAGCGCATTGCCAGCGGATAATAAATGCTTAATTAAGGTTTAATGCATTTGGTTCAGTTACTGAACGCCTCAGTCATATTCAGCAAGTCAGGTTGGGTTTCTGGGGCGCCACCAACGGTGTTACCTCCAGTGTCTTTGGCAACGTTCATCGCGTGATGGGCACGGTTAATCAACGGCTCCAAACTGAGGTCATCTTCAGTTCGGCAACTGACGCCGACACTCGCAGTTGCAGTAAATTGATGACCACTGCGATTGCTGGAGATGTCGGCAATTGCCAGACGGAGTTTGTCGGCCAGGGATAGCGCATCTTTTGCAGTGGCATCAGGCAAAATCACAAGAAACTGCTGCCCACCGTTACGTGCAAAAATAGATTTCCGAGGCAGTAATGGTGACAAAGTTTCCGCAATCCGACAGAGCATCCAATCACCGGTACCAAAGCCAAAACTGTCGTTTATCACTTTGAAATTATCCAGTGCTAACACCAGAACACTGAAATCCCGGTTCTGGCTCATTGCCTGAACAAAACTGATATCGCCCATGGATTGAGCTGCAGCTCGGTTATATATCCCCGTCAGAAGGTCGTGACGTGACAGCCTCATATAACGCTGTTTCTGTTGCCAGCCCCAATAGGCAAAACCAGCCAACATGACCATGACAACGCTAAGTAAACTCACGAACATGACCATATTGTTGTGCTCCTTTTCCCGTAGCATTTCACGAGTAAGCAGCAGTTCACGTTCTTTATTTAATAACTTAAGTTCTTGTTCTCGTTCATTAGCACTGAAGTGAGCAGCTTGATAGGCCAACGCTTTTACGCGATTTTCGTCAAACAACTTGCCGCTGATATCCAGATATTGTTGCTGATATGCGAATGCCTTTTCAAACTCCGACTTGCCAGCCGCCACGTCCGCGAGCACCTTTAGCGCTTCACTTCTGGCTTCCATATTACTGCTGTCGTCTTTAGCTTCCAGCACGTTGAGCGCCATGAATTCCGCTTCCTTTTTATCTCCGAGCGCTAAATCAACCTTTGCCAATAAAGCACTGGTACTGATAATTTCAGTCGCGAAATTAAACTTTTGATACTGCGCCAATGAAATGCGGAAATATTTTTGGGCAGTATGATTGTCGCCGAGCATACTGGCGGTATCAGCGAGACCTTTGTTAATCATGGGGACAATTAATGAGTAGCCGTGTTGGGTGCAGTAGCCCAGTCCCTCCTGTAAGCTCTCATTAGCTTGCTTCAACAAGCCCCTTCCGCTTTGAGACATCGCCAGTAAAAAGATCCCATAACAACGTGCCTTGGTATCTTTTTGCTCTTCAGCAAGGTCCAAAATGCGAGAAGCATACAACCCCATTTCATCGTATGCGCCTAACTCATCATACAAATTTGCAATGCGGAAATAGGAATCACGTTTTTCAACCGGATCGTCGACTTTTTCAAGTAATGCTAAATTGCGCCCCATCACGATCAACGCATCCCGATACCGCCGCAAGCCAATGAGACAAACAGCACGATAATTGTATATCTGACTTAAATATCGGGGAGCACTTATCTTGGCTTCTGCTTTATCAAGATATGCCAGTGCATCATCAAACTTACCGCTGAAAATCTTGCTGATGGCGGAGGAAATTAATAATCGAGTGGCTTGTTCTGAGGTAAAGGAGCCAATACGCGGCGTCAATAAATCAATTTGCTTTTGTGCAGCAGTGACGTCAGTTTTTTGTATCTGCTCTAATTTTCCGAGCTCGATATCGATGTTATCGATCGGCGCGGCCGACAGCCTACCGCCCCCCATGAGCAGTAAAAGACAGAAAACTAAACCTAATCGCGGTCTATAGTTTATTACCATGATTCACTAACAGAAACGGGATCGTATCATCACCGACTAAAGCCTTTAATGCTGAACTATCTTGATTCATCACTGCGTCCGCATAGATGCCCTGGAGGCCACTTTGAGCCAACACCGCATTGGGGTTCGCATAATACGCTTGACGAAAACACGCGTCTTCACCCATCTTCGTTAAAAAATTCTGTAGCGCTTCCATAACACCTCCTTATGTGTGACTAACCTAAATCTTTCGGCGTTAACCCCAACTGCTTAAGAACCCGGAGATTATACTGCAATGCCCGCGATGGCGGGATAACCAGTGTGGTAATGGCATTGAGTGATGCTTCGGGCAAATCCTTTAAATCAATCCATTCGGCTCGGCAATTTCCAATCGGCAAGTTAGTCGCTTCATATAAACAAACTTGATGGTCATCGGGATACCATTGCCTTAACAAATCGACCAATACCTTAAGCCGCGCTTGGGTTGTCGCAAAACCGGTAAGTGTGTGTTCACCCGCTAGTGCGATTTGCCACAGTAAAACATAACCGGAATTGTCCAGATGATGTTCAAAAAACATAAGCTGACTTGCTTCAAGACTTTGACAGCCATAATTTCCTGGGTCAATGCCTAAATCTGCCCATAAACAATCTTCTGCAGATATACCCGGTTCCATTGAGGCACTATACCCCTCATTTTTTGCCCGACTGATGGCCATATGAGGAACACAAGCAAACACCCCCGGATGCCCATAAAATACTCCCACCACCCTTTTCCCGGCACGAACGGAAGACATTATCGCGTCTGTCATCTGTTCATAGGTGATACGGCGGTTTTTAATTTCACCCTTTTTGGCATAGAACTGCTGTAGATCTGTAATATTGGGGTTTAGACTTTCTAACCAGCGTTGCCCATAGGCATCGGGCATTAATGAAAACACCTGCTGAGCGCTTTCAATATAGCTTTTCCCAATAACGGTCACCTGCCCAGCCAATTGCAGACCAGTGCCCACGCAAACTAGACTTCCCTTTTTCATCAACGTTTTAACATTTCCTTGTCTTTCTGGCATTTTTACAAGATTTTCACCATTCTGGTGACTATTGCAGGCGTTTGCAATAATAGATAGGGATAGCCATAACACTTACAAAGATTTGTAAGAGAATCTTCATTCAACAAGTCACTGACTTGTAAAAAATGATCACAATAGAACTAATACAAAATCCATCTGTCCAACTTGCGACAGAACAACGATAATCCTTGTGTTTAATATTGGGGCTTGGTTATTATGGCCCGCAGTTTTTCAGGAAGCAGCAATCCAGATGTCGATTAAAAACCAAAGTCTTACCCTTTTAGGCGCGGCTGCGCTCTCATTATCACTCAACGCCTGCAGCGTAATGGACTGGTTAGTGTACAAGCCCGATATTCCACAGGGTAACTACATGGAACCACAACAGGTTGAAAAATTGCGTGTCGATATGACCAAAGCTCAGGTTGAGTATGTTCTTGGTCGTCCGGTATTGCGTGACAGCTTTGCTGATAACACTTGGTATTATGTCTACCATTACAAAAGTGGTCGCGACGCCAGCGTGGTACATAAAGAACTCATCGCCCATTTCAACGGCGACAAGCTGGCCTCAGTAACCGGCGATTACGAGATAAGTAAAGACTTCAATACGCCTTTGGATGAAACAACGCTGCTCGAAAACCACAGCCCAGATATGCTGCCACAGGTCCCGGCTCAGCGACCAGAAGCGAAGCCATTAGTGGAAGAAAATAATCCTGCTAAAACTAATGAGACAAAAACCGAACAAAGTACGCCGAATAATCGGAAGTAATGTTTGAGTTAAAAAAAGCGCCATTAGGCGCTTTTTTTACACTTAGCTGATTTTCGCACCGGTGGTCTTGTTAATACGACCTTCTTCTTTGGCCTTTTCAGCTCTTTTGCGCCGGACATCTTTTGGATCTGCAATCAGTGGCCGATATATTTCCACTCGCAGCCCTGGCTGCAGCTCATCATCAGGCTTCATCTGATGACTAAAACATCCCAGTTTAATATTTGCCAAATCTATCTCAGGAAAAAACTCGCAAATGCGGCTTTTGTTAACCGCATCTAAAAAGGTTGTACCTGGAAGTACCGACACAGCAATGACTTTCTGCTGATCAGGCAATGCATAAATTACCTCAACGGTAAATGCAGCGTCATTTGCCACCATACACCTCCTTCGCTCTGGAAGTAAAAGCCGTCACCATCGATGCAACCAACTCTCTAAACACCCGGCCAAATGCCATGCCCACGATGCTGTTGGAAAACTCGAACTCCAACTCGAACTCCACTTTACAAGCATCTTCAGCCAGTGCTGTAAATTTCCAGCTACCATACAGGTGCTTAAAAGGGCCATTTTCCAAACGCAATTCAATGCTTTTACCGGCAACCACCTGGTTTCGAGTGGTAAATGTTTTACTGATCCCAGCCTTGCTGATATCCACTGACGCCACCATAGTTTTGCCATCAAACTCCAGCACCTTACCACCGACACAGCCCGGCAAAAACTCCTTATATGACTCAACATCATTCACCAAATCATACATCTGCTGGGCGCTGTAACGTACCAGAATATTTCGAGAAACGTGCGACATCCGTTTTTTCAGTCTCCACATAGGCGAGAAAATCAGCCCTGGATTTTAACACGCCAGAGATAAAACGCACCTTTACTAAAAACGATGTGGAGCTTGCCGCATAAAAAATACACATACAGCTAACGGAGTATTTGAATCGCTTTAAAATAATGCATTTGGCCAATTCCAAATTAGCAGTGGCTGCGTATAATAGCGGGCCTATGGCTAAGAAGAACGCAAAAAGCAAAGGCGCACAGCCGGCGACCATCGCCCGCAACAAACGCGCCACCTTTGAATTCCGTTTCGACGAAAAGATCGAAGCGGGTCTTTCGCTTATGGGGTGGGAAGTAAAAGCAATCCGTGCCGGAAAAATCAATCTGTCAGAAAGCTTTGTGCAGATGAAAAATGGTGAAGCCTTCCTGCACAACTGTACAATCACCCCGCTGAATACTGCATCTACTCACGTTATCTGTGACCCAACACGCCCACGTAAGCTGTTACTTAATCGTCGAGAACTCGACAGACTGGCAGGGCAAGTAGAACGGCAAGGTTACGCTATCGTGCCCATCTCCATGTATTGGCGCAAAGGTGCCTGGGTAAAAGTGGAAATCGGTCTGGGTAAAGGTAAGAAAGCCCATGACAAACGCGAAGACATTAAACAGCGTGACTGGGCTATTGAAAAAGCCCGAATGATGAAAAAATAATGTATGGTTTATCCGTAAGTTGCTCGAATAACCAGCAAACAGTTGTAGCCTTATCCTTGAAAACTTGGTGAACAATCCCAATAAAGGTTACAATTGATAATATCTTGGGGGCGATTCTGGATTCGACGGGATTCGCGAAACTCCGGGAGCATGCCGAGGGGCGGTTGGCCTCGTTAAAAGCCGCAAAGTTATAGTTGCAAACGACGATAACTACGCTCTAGCCGCTTAATGCCGCTAGCCATCTACCACAGGTCTCGCACATGGGCAGTGGATTTGATGGTCACCTTACATCGTGCTAGCGAGGGAACCTTGTTTGGGGGTGAACCGCGAAACAGTACCAAACTCACCGTTTGAAATCCTGTCTTTCGGAGTTTAACCGGTTAAATAAAAGAGAGACTAAGCATGTAGGGCCCTGAATGTAGGTGTTCCGGACGCGGGTTCAAGTCCCGCCGCCTCCACCACCTTCCTAAAGGACTGATTCCATTACGGTTTCAGTCCTTTTTCTTTATCTGGAGCTGACACTTTTTTGCTACCTAAATGTGTTACATATTATTAGTTGTATTAGTTAATATCACTATTAGCCTTGGTAAACTTGTTCTCGATGATAATGCATATAGTCAAGATTGAATCCACTATTCCGCAATTTCATATCTGCCTTGATACCAAGCATCTCCGGTCTTTCTAACTGTGATGAAATGATGATTTCGCCACTATTTTCAAAGGTTATCAGCCCCTTGTCAAAAGCCTTATCCAAATTAGCCACAAGAAGCAAACCGTTAAAAGGATCTAGTCGTTCATTATTATTGGATGAACGCCAAGGTTTAATATGGCTAGCGACAAGTAGTGCAGGCATTCGGTAATTGGTCACTGCACATCCGTGCCAAAGATTAAATAAGCGCTCTCTAAACTTCCCTTGGCCCATTCTGGCGCTAACTAATGTCGTTTTTTCTGTAGGTTTCAATGTAGGGTCATGCCAAATCTGCTCAACGTCATCGGTGACGTCCACTTGACTTAAATCGGATAAAAAACTGGCATAGGATTTTAACGCATTGCTATACATAGCATTGCCTTTCTTATCTAACTGTTTAAATTCCGCAAGCTCTCTCAAAGGTGTCACAATGTGTTGGTATTGATATAGGGAAGAAATTTCAGTTAACGGTTGACTACTTAGTCCGGCATTATTAGCAATCTTTGAAAGTGTATTTTTAACTGCCCCCCAATAATTTTTTATGGTTTTCTGACTTTTACCAAGGGATTCAAACCACCGTTTATAAAGTTCATATAACTGCGTAAGATTTTGCGAAAGTGCCAAACGCAGATCGATGCAACTTACTGAAGATCTAAAATAGTCGAACAACTCTTCGTCCAATGTTGCATAAGCAATTTTATTTTTACTGTAACGGCTCAGATCGTCTAATTGGTAACCATCATGGGTTCGAAGATGCCAAAAGCCCTCAGTTCGTAAATGAAAGAATGGATTTTCAGGGCTATCAACATCACCGGTTATCTTCAATCGATCAAAATAAACACTGAAGCGCTTTTTAAGTAACTCATTAAGCTCAATTCTGTTTTCAGTAATGAGTTCTTCTTCAATTAACGACATTACTGCCAAAAGCATACATACCTTGTGCGGTTTGTTATGTCCGTTAATACGCATCGTATTTAGCTGTTGGAATTTATTAAGATAATATTCAAACGACATAGTCTCGCTATCCCTATTCCTTGGTAAGTACAATAGTCTGCCAAGTCACGTTACTACGACCAAGTTGATCTGTAACTAATTGTGATTTAGTAAGAAGTTTTAAGTGCTGCATCTCTGCATGTGCAATTAATTTCTCAACTTCAATGGGATAAGCAATACGACCGTCGCTAAATTCTCCCACACGCAATGTCATGACGAGTATTCCACCAATATTCAGCAGGTAGCTCAAATTATTTAATGCTTGCTGTTGTTCATGTTGATTCAAATGCATCAACACAGCAGAAAGTAGAATTAAATCATACTTTAAGTTCAATGCTTTTATTAATGATAAGTTTGGTAATGTATCCGCAATCCAATCTATTGGAAGATAAGTCTGGCTTTTATATATGTCAGACAAATGTTCGGATTTTATTGCTAGCTCTCGCAAAGAATTCGCCGGTTCAACAGCAATGACTCTCCATCCTTTTGCAGCTAAGAATTTTGCATCTCGCCCTGAACCTGCACCAACATCCAAAGCTGTACCAATTGTGCGTTTATCAAGTTCTGGTAGCCAAAAGGCATGAACTTGCTCAGAAGTTACAGACTCATACTGCATAAAAAATGAGTCTGCATTGTGCTGATAAATATCATTACTCATTCCAATCTCGTTTTCTGAATTAGTAACTGCCAATTAATCTCACAATTACGTTCAGGTTAAAGGTTACAAATAAATGCCCGTCCAACTTACTACAACGTTTTTAGGGCGAGACGCCAACCAACGACGCCATTGCTGTTCAAGTGCCGCAAGCCCTCCTGGATAACTCGCGTTCAAGGTCTGCACCATATCAATTGGCTTACATCGAAAATGTACAACCGCAGAGAAAAGATCTTTTAGCGCATTTTTGCCTTCTGATTGCGACATCAAAAAATACATTAGTGCGTGACTGTATTGATAGAACAAGGTCTGATTTTGCGCCCAATCCCCATCTGTAGCATTAAACAAATTAATAAGTTGCATTGGTGAATGACGAACTAACGACCAGTCTCCTGGTTGAATTGTTACGTTAAAACCGTCTAAATCCATATTCTCAAAATATTCAGCCATTCCTTCATTAAACCAACGAGGCGTAATGCCAAATTGTGCGGCATTCATGACATGTACCGATTCATGAACTGCAGTGGCAAAGCCTTGTGTATCGGTGCGATACCAAACGACTGCGAGGTTATCTCGATGGCTGTAAAAGCCTTGAGAATTAACGTTAAGCGTATAATAACGCATAAAAATGTCATCATAGACAGCCTTACTTTGTATAAGCGTAACGTCCACTCGTACCGGAAGTAGTTCTTCTGGAGGTAAAAGCGTTCGGTAAATGCCATCGACCTGACGTAAATACGCTGATAAACGGTCTTTGAAAAAAGGCTTTATACCGCTAGATAATGCATGAATGCTGAGATCAAAGTTATAGGTCGGTGATTGATAATTAGTCTGCGCCGCAGACATTGCATCACGACGATCGGAGAAATGTTCAGTACCGACATTATCGGTCCAATGATAAATATTTTGCTGCTTTGGTCGCTTGCCCTTATTCGCATTGCCGGAACATATTCCACTATGAAATTCAACGAGGCGCGTTGACAGAGTATGATCTGATGATAACAAGGTTGAGCTATCCAAATGATATGGCTCAGCCTTCTTTAAAATTAATGAACAACTCGACCATTTCTGCCGGAAACACACATAGTGTAGTTCTACTTCTAGTCTCGTTATATAACCGGCCAACGAACGGTTAAGCCATCGGTTATCTATTTGAAAAACTAAAACGGTAATACCGATACAAGCGACTATAAATAGTAACCAACGCGATAAGCGACGTTCCATGCCCTATGTCCTTTTTTCATCCTTTTAAACGCGCTACTCTGACTATAGCGCGCGGGTTCTGCTTTCTCACTACAAAAAAGCCCGGCGAGTGGCCGGGCAATTACTGCTTTAGCTAACAAAGTTTAAGAGGATGGAATATCTAAGAGTTGCGTTTGTACTTGGGCAAGCGTACCGCTGATATTGATTGCCAACTTTAATTGGCCGATGGTGTCGCCAAGCTTTTCCAGACTGCCGGGGGTAAATATATATTCCCCTGGAGTCTCTAGCGCGGTAATGGTGCCGGAACAAGCATCTACACTAGCGTTACACTCAAAACGTACCGCCTTATGCCAAGGAAACGCAAACGCAGACACCTGCTCTCCCGGAATATTCAGGTACATCACCACATAGTTGGCACCCGCATCAGTCACTGGCTCTGCGGAATCAGTACTGAGAGAAAAAGTCACGGCTTTGGTAGCTGCATCAATACTCTCAACATTGATATTAAGGCTGGTCGCATCGTTCACTGACACGTAACTGGGTTCTGGTGTTGTCGGTGTTGTTGGTGTGGTAGCAGTGTTGTCATCAGAGCCACCACAACCACCAAATGTCAGGGCTGCAGAGATTAATAACAGGTTATGGTATTTCATCACCGCCTCCTAATGACAATCACTACAGGTATAATCTGCATGAGCACTGGTCAGCCCAGCGGAGACATCATGTTCGCTATGACAGCTCTGGCATTCCATTTGAGAGTTAACATCGGTGGCGAAATAAGTGTCTGGCTCTCTCTTGGTACTACTGTGACATGCGCCACAATCACTATTGCTATCGGCAACGGTAGCAACATCCAAGGTGCCATCTAATGCTTTATTGAGGTAATCCGCGGTGATATAGGCAACCTCAGCTGTTACCTGTGCACAACGTTCAAGTTTAGCCGCATGACTCGTACCAAATTTGCTTTGCTTTGACCATAAAGTGACTGATGTATGGCACAAAATGGATTTAGCTACTGATTGACCAATAAGCTCGGCAGTCAAAGGTTCGCCAGCGTTAGTTGTACGCGTGGGCGCGCCGATAGCGGTTAGAAATTCACTGTCGCCCCGAGGCATCGAAGTGCTTTCATAATAGTGGTAGACCGAGCGGATCACTTTAGTCCGGTCAACACCGGCAAGCATGTTTACCGCCATGGCTGCCGCGTTAACACACCCACACAGTGATCCCCAGCCACTGACACCACCACCGCCATAAACGGTAATATTGGTAGGTATTGCCGCAAATTTGCAGGCATCTTCATGACCTTGAGCGGCGAGCTCCTTCACTATGGCGTCAAAAACACCGTACATGCAGCCGCCTTTGCCATAATCTTCGTATGCACGTTTTGCTACTGCGAGTGGATCAACCTTAACGTAGGTCAGTAAATTTGCAGCCAAATCGCTACTGCCATCACTACCTATGCCAATCGCGTTATCACCCGCACAAGTGTCTGCCGCCATGGCATTTGCCATGATCCCCCCACCCGCAGCGACACTAACCAAGCCAATAATCTGTCCCATTGCCTGACGTCGATTTATATTCATCATTTCACCCCACATTTGTTATTTTGCAAATTGCACAAATGCAAATTGCAGATAATTAAAATTAATAAAATCAACTACTTAATGGTGTATGCCAGATTAGACAGATAATTGTTATGTGAATGTGATCAATGACTACTTATTGTCAATTTATGCAAATAATCTTTTTAAGATTATTTTCATATAACAATAAGTTATCCGTCAGCCGGCCACACAAAATATGTTCATGAGCGGTTGGGCACTGTCGTCATATACTGAGATGATTGGAAACGCATTTTCTGTAATACTTCTATACTTGGCCCAACAGGGTAATGGCTGCGTAACAGGAAGTTACAAACCAAAAGACTGAATAAATGATGAAAAGATCCAGCTTAAGGTCGCAAATATTATTTGCTGCTGCTTTGGCATGTTTTGCCATTCTTTCTGCGCAGGTGACGATTCGCTATCTGTGGACAATTCCACAGCTCGGTGAACTCGCTCGCTATAACGATAAACTGGATTTGCTGCAAATTAAGGCCGCAATCAATGCACAACTGCGGAAATTACAGAATTTTGCTTATGACAACGGCGTCTGGGACGAGGTCTATCAAAACGCTCAATCAGGCGACCGACAATGGTTTCAGCAAAGCTTTATGATCCAAAGGTCTCTGCAAAAGTTATCTATCAATGGGCTCTATTTTTACAACAATAGCGGCCAGCTATTAGCTGGAATGAGTATTGATAATGACGGGCAATTACTAGATGTAAAAATGTTAACCCAACCGTCGTTAATGGCTAAGAGCCTGCTCATCCACCCGAATGAAATAGTCGCAAATCAGTTAAAGCCCATTACAAAAACCAATTTTATTACCATCAATAACGCTCCGGCTGTCGTCATCAGCCAAAGTCTGGCACCTTCTAATGAGATAGGGCCTAATGCTGGAACGCTAGTACTTTGGCATTACATTGATCAACAGTTTATCAGCGAAATGTTACCGTCGGCCCATGACAATATATTCATTATTCCACCGGAAAAAGTTGGCAATATTGCGAACGATATTAGCGCTAACCTGCAAACAGATGATGTTCAGGTGAAACTACATGATAAGAGCCTCTATCTCGGAATTCTGGGCATAGACAATCAGTTGCTGTTAGCCATCAAAGTGCCTCAAAGTCCAAGGCTCTATGATGAAGAACTGTTCAATCCAGCACTTATTGCTGGCATAGTTGTTTCGATCTTTACCTTATTTCTGCTTTATTTATTCATCAGTCGCAAACTGGTAAATCCCATTCGCAACCTTTTAAAAACAATTAGCTACGTTAATTTCACTAACGATTACACCGCCAGAACCAATCTGACAGGACACAACGAAATTCATAAGTTAGGCAGATTAATTGATCGGATGTTTGATCTGGTTGAAAGGCAACAACGCAAACTGACGCAAAAAAATCAGCAACTGCAAAATCTTAGTAATACCGATGCATTAACCGGACTGGCAAATCGCCGTTATCTGGATGAATATCTGACAGCACTGCACAGCTCTGGAGCCAATCGTAAACAACCACTCGCAATGCTGGTGGTTGATGTGGATTACTTCAAGCGATACAACGATTTTTACGGACACGCCTTAGGCGATAAAGTACTACAACAAGTGGCAACCACCTTACAGGAGAGCACCCATAGAGCGACGGATCTGGTTTGCCGCTATGGCGGAGAAGAATTCGTATTAGTCTTGGAAAATACCAGTAAAGAAGAGGCGGTGACAGTGGCAAACCACCTCTGTCACGCCGTAGAAGCTTTAGGCATCCCCCATCAGACATCAGCCAATACAAACGTCATCACGATCTCAATTGGTATTGCTGCAAAACCTGCTGACGAAATTATTGAATGCGAAACCTTGTTTGCCTGGGCTGATGCCGCGTTGTATATCGCCAAAGAAAATGGTCGCAATCGTTATGAGATAGCCTGACGAAACTCAAGCCGCAAGGCTATCTCGTCTAGGAGGGTTGCAGCACTAAAATGATATTGGCGACACCAGCCTTTATTGCTTAGGGCCTCGCTTGCGGCGTCACATTTATTTCATTTATTCGAATGATTTATGCGAATTTTCGCCGTTGTTTTAAAAATTTTAGAACGTAACATGATCACAGAACAAGGAATTACAGGCAGTTGTGCAGTACTGGTTTTCCTGAATTTCTACTCGATAAACCCGGCTACCAAGCTGCCGGAATACTGTCTCAGAGAGGAAAGATATGCGTCTTTTGAAAAAAGTTACACTGGGAATTGCTTTTGCCAGCTTAACAGGCTTGAGTGCCGGTGCAATGGCCGAAACATTTCAACTCGATCCAACCCACACAAGTGTCATTGTGTCTTGGAACCACTTTGGCTTTTCTAACCCAACCGCCAGTTTCAATGATGTCACTGGTACCCTGAACTTCGACGACGCCGATGCGGCCAAGTCTAAAGTCAGTGTAAAAATCCCGGTTAAGACTGTGGACACTCGTGTACCTGCGTTGACTAAAGAATTTTTAGCCAAAGATTACTTCGATGCAGAAGGACATCCAGAAGCCACGTTTGACAGCACTAAAGTTGTGAAAACTGCCGCGAATGAATATGACGTTACCGGTAAGCTGACAATAAAAGGCATCACTAAAGAAGTGGTGTTGCACGCCAAATTGAATAAAGAAGGTGAGCATCCAATGAAGAAAAAACCTACTGTAGGTTTTGATGCGACTACCGTCATCAAACGTTCTGAATTCGGTATGGGCCAATACGTACCATATGTCAGCGATGAAGTGACCATTCACATCAGCACAGAAGCCAGCACTCTGTAATCCGGCACTAACAAGTTTTAAGAACGCCGCCCACCTCGTCTCTGTGGGCGGTGTTCTTTTGCTATTTTCAATATCCGCCTTTAAGCCGCTACCAAGCGCTGACCCAGCAAAACATTTACTTCCACTATTCCGCCATTTTTCCAATAGCGCTATGCTGCTGCCATCAGAGATTCATCATGCAAAGGAATACCAGTTTGCACAAATTACAGTTTCCGCCTGAGCCGTTCGGAACAGTGCTAGGTCACGCACCTGGAGGTGTGGCCATTTACTCCAGCGATTATGCCACCGCCGATCCAGAGCAGTTTCGCAATCATGCGGCATATCGCAGTTACATCGGCAACGAATATATGGGACATAAATGGCAATGTGTGGAATTTGCCCGACGCTGGTTGTATCTCAACCGCGGGTTGGTGTTTACCGATGTGCCGATGGCCTATGATATTTTTGCCTTAAGACACCTGCGCCGCGTAGAGGATGATGCACTGTTGCCGCTGCAGGCTTTTGCCAATGGCAGTAAGAGAATGCCAGAAGCTGGCGCGCTACTGATCTGGGCTGCGGGTGGTGAATTTGACGTCACCGGACATGTCGCAGTGATAACTGAGGTGTTATCCGATAAAGTGCGGATTGCCGAACAGAATCTGGAACATTGTAAATTGCCTGCGGGGCAACAATGGTGCCGCGAATTACAGTTGGCACAGACCACTGATGGCGGCTATCGCATCATTGAAGGTTTCTGCGACACTCGCATTCTTGGTTGGATGATCCAGACCGAAGAGACGACTTATGCAGAACCGGCACACTGGACCAACCCAAAATTATTCGATCTCAATAGCCGAAAAGTCACCGACAAAGGACAGTTCACGGGCCCTTGGCTAGATGAGCACGACCCACTGCAATTGGCGTTTGTGCATGCGATGGGCGGACACTTTCTCACTGATAAAACAGCTGAGCAATGCCGTTATTTCCGGATGTCGGAAACTGCAGAACGGGAGCTTATCCGCGCGACCAACGAGCTGCATCTGATGTATTTACACGCCACTGAGCGGGTGCTACGAGATGATGAACTGCTGTCCAACTTCAACATTCCCAAAGTACTGTGGCCGCGCTTGAGACGTTCCTGGCAAACACGGCGCCACCAGATGATTAATGGCCGTTTTGACTTCTGTATAACCCACAAGGGACTCAAGGTTTACGAATACAATGCCGATTCGGCTTCCTGTCACACTGAAGCGGGACTCATTCAGGGATTATGGGGAAAACAAGCCGGTGATGTTGACGGCTATGATGCGGCCGAAGATCTCTTGTCTGCCTTGGTTGAAGCCTGGCGTCACAGTGATGCCAGTGGCACAGTTCACATCTTGCAGGATGATGACAAAGAGGAAAACTATCATGCGCTGTTTATGCAGCGGGCGATGACCCAAGCGGGGATCAGCAGCAAGATTGTACGCGGCCTGCAGCAACTGCATTGGAACGACGCCGGAGAAGTGGTCGATAAAGATGGTGAAGCCATTAACTGTGTCTGGAAAACCTGGGCTTGGGAAACCGCCCTGGAGCAAATCCGCGCTGAGTGTGAAGACGATGACCGCGCCCCACCTATCCGTACCGGGACACCCAATACACCGGTTCGACTGGTCGATGTACTGCTACGCCCCACGGTACAAGTATTTGAGCCACTATGGACGCTGATCCCCAGTAACAAGGCAATCCTGCCAGTGTTGTGGAGCTTGTTTCCACATCATCGTTACCTGCTAGACAGTGCTTTTGAGCTGACAGATGAGCTTAAACAGCATGGGTACGTGATAAAACCGATTGCTGGTCGCTGTGGCGATAACATCAGTCTGGTAGACAAGCACGAGCAGCAACTGGGACAAACCGAAGGCCGCTTTGCCCACCAGCAACAGATTTATCAGGAGTTATGGCGCCTGCCAAAAATCGATGGCTACCGGGTACAGGTGTGTACCTTTGCGGTCGGAGGTAGTTATGGCGGTAGTTGCGTGAGAGTCGACGATTCGCTGATTATCACTACCGACAGTGACTTATTGCCACTGCGGATAGTGCCTGATGATGAGTTGTAAACAACCAAACTTGTAATGAAATTGCCGGCTGATCGTCAGTGCTTTTTCTGACGGTCAGCAATCGCATCGGTGACCGCAAATAATACACCGGACACCACAAATGTCAGGTGAATGCCGACTTTCCAACCTAACACACTACTACTAAGATCTCCGGCGGCGACAAAAGCCTTGAGCAGTTCTACGGCAGAAATTGCGACAATTGCCCCGATCAGTTTTAACTTGAGATCGGAAAATCCCACTTTACCCATCCATGCCGGCCGGTCTTCATGATCATCCACCGACATTTTCGATACAAAATTTTCGTAACCGCTGAAGGCGATAATCAACAACAGGCTGGCCAACAACGCGCTGTCCACCAGTGTCAGGATACTGACGATTGACTCTTCCGGTGTTGCACTGATAATACCGACTAATAAGTGGTACAACTCTTTAAAAAATTTCACCAACAGCGCCACTACCGCCAGCATCAACCCAAAAAAGAACGGTGCCAATAACCACCGTGACCGAAATAATAGATGCTCAAGTACGGTTTCGAGCTTAGACATTGAGGTAACACTCCCTGAAAATACAGCGCCAATAAACTGATAAGTAAAATCATTACCGATTTTAAGAATTTCAGCAACTCTCGGTTTTTGTTATGAAATTATAATGACTCTGATTGCTGAAATTCGCAGCGGATAAAATGGAAAAGGAGCCATCAAATGGCTCCTTTTTGCAATATTAACTTCTCGATGAATGGCTATAGCGCTTCATTGATACTTTGTTGAATTGTCGTCGTTGGGCGGCCAATTAAAGCGGACAATTGCTTGCTGTTATCAAATAATCCACCTATGGCAGCACCGGATTCTGAGTTCGCCAACATGACAGCAACGGGTGCGGGTAAACCGACCTGCTCCAATAAGGCGATGAACTCGGATTCTGATAGATTGTTATAGACCACCGTTTTACCACTGGCAGCACTGATGTAATCGGCAAATTGGCTCAGGGTGAACGCCTCGTCACCTGCGAGTTCATATACTTTACCGGCTTGCTCTGGTTGAGTTAGCACCTTGGCGGCCGCTGCAGCAAAATCTGCGCGACTGGCAGTGGCTAATTTGCCATCATTGGCACATCCAAAAACCGCCCCATGTTCTATAGCTGACGCCACACTAACGGTATAATTTTCGTTGTACCAACCGTTACGTAAAATGACCGCCGGAATACCGCTCTGTTTAATGTATGCCTCGGTGAACAGATGTTCCTCAGCAAGCATCAATGGCGAAGTGTCAGCGTGTAGCAGACTAGTGTAAGCCAATAGACTCACCCCCGCGGCTTTTGCCGCATCGATAGCGGCTTTATGCTGCGGTGCTCGTTTACCAATTTCGCTGGATGAGATCAGCAACAACTTATCAACGCCAGCGAACGCGCTGAGCAAGGTCTCCGGAGCATCATAGTCTGCATGGCGAACTTGGACACCTTTGGCTGCCAGATCAGCCGCCTTATTTACATTACGCACGGCGGCCACAATCTGCGCAGCTGGCACGACTTTTAACAACTCATCAATCACCAGACGCCCCAGTTGTCCGGTTGCTCCTGTTACTGCCAACATAATTTCGCTCCTTACAAAGGTTTTACCTAAAATCAGATGTCACTGGTGATGTAACACCGTTGCGAGCTATACTATCGCCTTAACAAACTTTTAGTAAGTACGCACAAAAAGGTAAGTATAGATGGCAAATTGTATGGCGGATAAATTTTTGGCAAAAAAGATGCTGCGAGGCGACCTGTTTTCAGATAAATGCCCGTCACGCGACGTGCTTAAACATGTTACCAGTCGCTGGGGCGTACTGGTGTTGCTGGCACTATTAGATGGCAAACAACATCGTTTCAGCGCCCTCAAACGCAAGATTCTGGGGGTGAGCGAAAAAATGCTGGCGCAGACGCTGCAACAACTGGAAGGTGATGGGTTTGTGGATCGTACGGTTTATCCGGTAGTCCCGCCACACGTGGAATACCAATTAACAGCCTCCGGAGTGCAGATAGCACAACAGGTAGTGGGTTTAGCTGACTGGATAGAAGAAAATCTGCTGCAAATCCTGCAAGCACAACAACAATATCAAAACCAACAAAATGATGGCCCACAACATTGGCAATCATGAGCTGACGAGTAGTGGATAAGCGCACAAAACTTACGCTAATCCACCATAGGTAATTGCTTTGCCGTACATCGACCTTTATTGTCTGTACATCATGCCTGAATGATGATTAACAAGGACGCTTTCATGGCCATTACCTCCCTCAATACGCAACAGCTGTATCGTCGCGCTGACCTAAGTCGGCTGGGAGATACCCGCTCTACCCGCGCGCTGGAACCTCTGGACGATATTATCGGCCAAGAACGCGCACAAAGTGCTGTCGAATTTGCCATGTCGATTCGCGACAAGGGCTATAACATCTTTGCCTTAGGCCGCAGCGGCCTTGGTAAGCGCACCATGATGCTGCGCTATCTGAAGCGTCATAAGCAACAGGAACTCGAACTGAGTGACTGGTGTTATGTCGCCAATTTTGATGAACCCCGGACCCCCATGGTCTTACAGCTGCCTGCCGGCACGGGAGCACAGTTTAAAAAAGAAGTCGAAAAAACAGTGCAACGCTTGGTCAAAGCCTTGCCGTTAGCCTTTGATAATGAAGTCTATTATCGCCGAGCTGACAAACTAAAAACACAACTGACACAACGCCAGGAAGCCACATTGGCGGAACTTGCGGCGGAAGCCAAAGAGAAGCACGTCCGGTTAACGATCAGCACCGATGGCGATTATCAGTTGATGGCGCTTGATGGTGAAGAACCACACACCGATGAAAGTTATGCCGCACTCCCAGAAGCAGAACGCAATAAATTTGAAGAGAATATCCGCCATCTGGAATCCCGTCTGCGCGGCATCGTGCGCCAGCTGACCGAGTGGGAAGAAGAGTTCAGCACTAAACAGCAACATCACGATGAGCAAGTGGCACGTGAAGTGCTGAGCCATTTTTTTAAGCCGCTAAAAGATGATTACCGAGCCATACCGGAAATCCGCAATTATTTAACGGCGATGCAGAAGGATATGCTCAGCAATCTGGATATTTTTCTGGAGCAGAGTGAAGACCAGTTAGGCCTCGCCTACGCGTCGTTGGAAAAGAAAATGCCACGGCGATATCAAGTGAATCTGCTGGTGACGCAAGAGCAACCCAAGTTTCCTGTGGTGGTAGAGGAAAATCCTACCTATCACGGACTGTTCGGCTATGTCGAAAACGCTACCTACCGCGGTACTGTGTTTACTGATTTTTCACTGATCCGTCCCGGTAGCTTACATCGCGCCAATGGCGGCGTATTGCTGATGGATGCCATCAAAGTATTGGAGCGCCCTTATGTCTGGGACGGTCTCAAACGGGCATTACGTTCAAGGACATTGGATCTCAATTCGCTGGAACGTGAAGTCTCGCTCTCTGGCGCGGTATCGCTCGAACCTGAACCGATCCCATTAGACGTCAAAATTGTGTTGTTTGGTGACTATCAAACCTACCAGTTGCTGCAACACTATGATCCGGATTTTTGTGAACTGTTCCGGGTCACCGCCGATTTTGAAGACACCATGCCCCGCAGTGCCAAGGTGGAAAGCCTGTACGCACGTTTTATCTCTTCGATTGTGCATGATAATCAGCTGCTACATTGCGATCTCTCGGCGATTGCTCGCATCATTGAATACAGCTCCCGCCAAGCGGAAGACCAAACCCAACTATCATTACATTCTGCGAATGTGGCTAATCTGCTGCGCGAAAGTCATTACTGTGCGCGTTCGGCCAATGCCAGAGCGATTCGAGCTATCCATGTAGAACAGGCGCTAGCACAGCAGGAGCAACGTGTCTCAAGACTGCGCGATCAGTTGATGCTGGGCTTTACTCAGGGCACCAACCTGATTGATGTCAAAGGCAAAGAGGTGGGACAGATCAATGCCTTATCCGTCATATCCACCAGCGACCATCAATTTGGTATGCCCAATCGCATTACCGCTAGTACCAGCTTTGGTAAGGGTGAGGTACTCGATATTGAACATAAAGCCCGTCTTGGCGGTAAAATTCATTCTAAAGGCGTATGGATTTTGTCGGCCTTTATCAACAGTCTTTTGGGCAAAGATAAAGCTATTCCGCTAACCACGTCCCTCACCTTTGAACAGTCCTACTCCGGGGTGGATGGTGACAGTGCTTCAATGGCGGAATGCTGTGCGATTCTGTCCGCCATCAGTGGTGTACCACTGCGACAAGACATTGCCATTACCGGCTCCATGAATCAATTCGGTGAAGCACAGCCTATCGGCGGTGTTAATGAAAAAATTGAAGGCTTCTTCGATGTTTGTATGCTTAAAGGTCGCAAACAAACACAAGGCGTAATTATCCCAGTCAGTAACGTCAACAATCTAATGCTCAAAAAGGCCGTTGTAGATGCTGTCGCCAAAGGGAAATTTCATATTTGGAGCGTCAACCATGTCACTGAAGCACTGACGATTTTGTGTGATATGGATGCCGGGATCACGGATAAACCTCAGCAGTATCCGCCACACAGTGTTCTGGGGATGGCAACCGCTAATCTTGCTGCATTGCGGGATAACGACAAGGAACACTGATCAGTGAACACCCGCACAGCCATCATTCCGCTACTACTTACCGCGCTGCTGGCCTTTAGCGATAAAGCCACGCCGACGGAAGCACCTGAAAGTGTCGTTACTGTGGCGAATGATGTATGGCCGCCATTTGTTGAAAATGAGGGTAAAAGCGGTCTGGCGCTGGATATTGTATCGGCGGCAATGCTCACTCAGGGGATTCGCATAGAAGTCACAATAAAACCCTGGGCACGGGCGATGAAGGATGTGAATGACGGGAAGAATGATTTGTTGCTTGCAACTTGGTCATCGCCTGAACGACAAAAATCATTGCTGTTCTCAGAGCCCTATCTTAAAAATCGCTTGCGCTTTATCAAACGCGCCGGCGATCCCTTTGAATACACCGGGCTAAACTCATTACAGGGTAAACGCATTGGCATAGTAAATGACTATAGCTATACCGATGAGTATGCTCGCAGTGATAAGTTTATTCGGGAACCACATCAGGATCTGCAGGCTAATCTGCGTATGCTGGCAGCCAAAAGACTGGATTTAACGGTTGAAGATGAAATTGTTGCCAGCTATCGTTTTTACCAGTTACATCTGGTGGACAGCTATCAATTTACCGGGCCACCGCTAACTGTAAAAGATCTCTGTGTCTCTTCCGGCCGCAACAATCCTAAAAGTCAGGCCCTGATCAAAGCGTTCAACCAAGGCCTGAAAGTCATTATGGATAATGGCGTGTATGAGCAGCTGTTAACTCATTACGGAGCTATGTTGCATTCCAAGGAGATGCCAGAGATTATCCGTCCGCTCAATCCGGCAGCGAATTATCACGCAGCACCAGTCTCGCCCATGTACGCTAGTACAGTGTTGCCAGCATCTCGTCTGAATACGCGGTAGTCGGCTCGCCCTGCCGTACTTTGGCAACATAATCCGGGTTAGCGATAAACGGACGACCGATGGCAATTAAATCGAATTTACCTTCGGCAATGGCCTGACTTGCACTGTCAGCGCTGTAACCACCAACCCCCACCAGAGTCTGCTGATAATGATGACGCAAATATGCAGATGCCTGACCATCCAGGTAGTCAAATCGCAAGCTGTCATCAAAAATCCCCAAATGCACATAGGCTAACTGCCGTTGTTCCAGTTGAGGTAACAGGTAATCGAATACCTGACGGTCACGACTGTCAGTGCCCATATTGACATAAGCACCGGGAGACAACCGAATTCCGGTACGTTCACGCCCAATGGCGGCAATAATTGCATCGGTAACCTGCAATGGGAAGCGACTCATATTCTCAGGGCTAGCGCCATATTCGTCTTCTCGGCGGTTACTGTCATAATGCAGAAACTCATCAATTAGATACGCATTAGCACCGTGAATTTCCACACCGTCAAAACCTGCTTCTATGGCATTTTCAGCTGCTTTGGCGTAATCACTCACTAACTGTTGGATCTCATCCACTGTCAGTGCTTTAGGCGTTTCATACTTCAATTCACGCATTCTGGGAACTGTGCCATCAAGCGCTACGGCAGAGGGCGCAACGGTGTACTCCCCGCCAAAAAAGTAGGTGTGCGCGACGCGCCCGGTATGCCACAACTGAGCGAAGATCAGGCCACCTTTTGCATGTACAGCATCAGTTACTTTGCGCCAACCTTGGATCTGTTCAGCGGTATATAACCCGGGAGTGTTTGGGTATCCCTGCCCATCGGGACGAATGATTGTGGCTTCACTAACGATTAAGCCCGCATCAGCACGACGGGCATAATAAGCGGCCATATCCTCAGTAGGCACCAATCCAGGCCCGGCCATACAACGAGTGAGTGGCGCCATCAATATCCGGTTTTTCAGCGTAATTTTGTCATTCAGACGATAAGGTTCGAACAAAATGTCGTACATGAATACTTCCTCAAAGGGCAAAAACTAGCAGCCTCGACGAACGGTCAACAGCTGAGAATATTCTTGAATAGACATTCAAGATAAAGTTTCTGCCGCGTGGGCGCAAGTTATTTTTGAACACACATTCAATAATGGGTAAACTTATTACATCTAGTTGGATGAGATGCCATGAGAAACGCTGAATTCGATCGAGAACAAGTGCTGCGTAACGCCATGTATGCCTTTATGGATAAAGGCTACAGCAAAACCAGTATGCAGGACCTGACCAAAGCCACTGGGCTCCATCCTGGTTCTATCTACTGTGCATTTGAAAATAAGCGCGGTTTGCTGTTAGCGGCTATTGACCAATATCATCAGGATCGCAGTGCACAGTTACAGCAGCTATTTGCCACCCAATGGCCATTTAAACAAAAACTGCAACGCTATTTGGATGAGATTGTCGCAGAGTGTCTCAGTTGTGATGCGTCACAGGCTTGTCTTTTAGTTAAGGTACTCACAGAGATAGGTGAGCAAGATAGCGACATTAATGCCAAAGCCTCTGAACACCTACAGCAATGGCAACAAACGCTGCAAAGCGCCTATGAACAGGCGATTAACGAGGGTGAACTGCCTCCACATCCTGGTGCAGAAGCATCAGCACAGTTTCTGATGATGGGGATATATGGTTTACGAACCTATGCCCATACGCATCCCGATGCACAGGATTTAAAACGGCTAGCATCTATGCTTACCCAACAATTTTTCTGATTAATTAGCCCTAAATCCGATACGGAAACTGCGCCAATGTCGGCCATTGTCACAGATAAGTCGAGCACAGGCCCCAGTATCTCGATCCTAGGTCGGCAAAAATATCGTTGCAGTTGACGACTGGTTTTTCAGCAATACCCAAATCAAAGATTTATTAAACTGATCGGAAGTAACTGTTGGATTAGTTAGCGAGCAAAACGAAGAAAGGCCGCAAGCGGCCTTTCTACAGGAAATTACATCAGTTTTTATTTGGAGAGATCCATTTCCTGGATGATTTCATGCGCAATTGGCGGTGTAGTGCAGCTAGGCTTTTCATGCAAGTCTGCCTTTAACTGACCTTTTCTATGTTTAAGCGCAGTTTCCAATTTTTTCACAGCCACGGCAATAGCCGGATACATCACTTCATCATCACCAGAAGCGGCAACTGCGACACCTTCATAATTAGTGCGGATATCTACCTGATGCTGACCATGTTCCTTCGCAATAATCACATCAAATCCGATTAGTCCGGGGAAATGTTTGATAATTTTTGAAAACTTCTCTTCCACATGGGCACGTACCGACGGTGTTACATCTACATGGTGACCTGAAATCTGGATTTTCATAGGCTTTCCCTCTTTCCATTGACTCATTTATAGAGCTTGGGACTTTTACAGGAAAACACAAGAGCCCACGGCGAATAAAATTGCTCGTGGGCTCTTAAAATGTGCCGTTCGGACAAATAATCAGCTATTTATCAGCTACGTTGCACGCTCTGCCGCCAAAACTGCTCAGATAGATGGCGAGTTTTAACTGACAGCCGACTGACTTGCTCACTTCGGCCTACAGCATCTTGTGTTTGAGACGCAATCTCTCCGGCGAAATCGCTGATCATCACAATGGAACGGTTGATCTCTTCCGCAACCAAGGTCTGCTGCTGTACCGCTGCGGCATTGGCCTCGCTCATCTCGCCCAAACGGTTGATAGAATGCTTGAGCGCCTCAAATGCCTGATTGGCTTCTTCCGCTAAATCCACAGAGTGTTGTGCCTCACTCTGCCCCGCTTTGATCTGATTACCGGCAATCTGAGTGGTTTGCTGAAATTGCTTAATAATGTTTTCGATATGACTGGTAGACTCACTGGTGCGACTTGCCAGGTGGCGCACTTCATCAGCCACCACCGCAAAGCCGCGACCGGCCTCACCCGCTCTGGCAGCTTCAATCGCGGCATTGAGCGCCAACAGATTGGTTTGATCAGCAATGGAATGAATAACGTCCAGGACTTCACTGATTGCGGCGCTGTCTTTTTGAATCGATTCCACCAAAGAGGCGAACTCCCGCACGCGTTGATTGACCAGACCGATGGCGGACACCACCTTCTGCAAACTGTCGTGGCCGGTCATGGTTGCCACTAAACTGGCATTCATCTCCGAGTTCGCATTTTGCACGTTACTGCCCACTTCATTAAAACTGGCGGTCATCTCAGACATTGCCGTACCGGCCTGACGCGTCTGTTCGCTCTGCCCGTCGGCACGGTCTGCATTAGCGCGCAGAGTTTGTTGCAAATTGATACTCTCTTCACTGATTGCTAAAGCTGAATCCGCCATGCGCCCGATGACGCCACCGGTTTCCGCCACTAGGTAAGTCATAGCCAACGACAACTGACCAAGTTCATCCTGACGGCCACAATAAACAGCTCTGGCTAAAGGGTCATCGATAATTTCTTTAGATTTATCAACTAATTTTAAGAATGGTGTCAATAACCACTGGCTCAACACCAACCAAACAGCAACCGCAGTAAATAATCCGATCCAAGGGGAAATCCACGCGGAGGCAAAACCGGCTAATAAGCTGATAAATCCCGAAAGCTGTAACCCGCGTGCAAAACCCAAGCTGGCAGGTCGCATTTCCGCAGGTTTTTTCCCAGCATTAATTTGCTCATAAATTTTTGTCGCGGAAGCGATTTGCTCTCGACTAGCGCTATGTCTGACTGATTGAAATTCATGAACTTTCCCATTTTCTAACACAGGTAAAACATAAGCGTTTACCCAGTAGTGACCACCGCTTTTAGTCCGATTTTTAACGATTCCCATCCATGGCTTGCCAGATTTCACTTTGGTCCATAAGCTTGCAAAAGCGGCTGGCGGCATATCGGGATGACGAACGATGTTATGAGGTTGTCCACGCAACTCTTCAGCAGAGAACTCGCTGATCTCCGCGAAGTCCTTATTCACATACTTAATGGTGCCTTTAAGGTCAGTAGTGGATAACAAAATACTGGTGTCGGAAAGTTGCTTTTCTTTTTGAGTAACGGGTTGATTTATACGCATCTGCTGATGTCTCCCGAAGCTGTTTTCATGCGCGGCAAGATGGCAAAAAGCCAACAGCTTTATTAGCCAACTTTGAAATGCTCACACTACCAGTTATGTGAGTTAGAACAACTGCCATAGTGAAGAAATGCCGCGCACGTTGCAGATTTTTTGACGCATGACAGGCAGCGGCGTGGTGCCGATGGGAAAGGTGTCGCAACCCTCTGGGAAATAACCCGCTTCGTTTTGGTGGCGCATGATTAAAAAGTGACGGGGTTCATTCTAGGGTAAAAAAACGCCACAAGCTTGTGGCGTTTTTTGACGACAACCGCTACTGACAGTTTTTACCTTTACAGGTTTTTCCACCGCCCGAGTTGCCACCCCCACTGTTGCTGCTACCGGCACACCCATAGGTCGCGATGTAATCATAGGCAGCTTTCGCCTGCACTAAACCAAACCCGGTATAATTGTCACGGCCGGCGGTACCTAAATCCTCGGCGGTCACCTGTAATACAGTGCGCAGCTCTTTATTGGTACATTGTGGGAAGTTGCTCCAAACCAGGGCAGCCACACCAGCGACATGCGGGGTGGCCATGGAGGTACCGTCATAGTAGGCATAATCTCCGTAACTAATGGTAACGTTGGCGCTGTCGCCAACATTCGCTAACATGGCAGCACCAGCATCGGCGGTAACGCCAACCGATGGGATTGAGGTCACCGTGTCGCTGAGCGTACCATTCAACATCCCTGTGGTATTGTTGTATATGATAGCCCCCACGCCACCGCCAGCCTCACAGGCCAACACTTTCTCAGCAAAGGTGATATTACCGCGTTGGATCAGACAGATTTTACCTGCAGCGTCACACTGACTTTCACCAGTACCACAATCCATGAGCAATCCTGACGCATTGCCGGTTGGTGAACCGTCCATACCCAAGGCAGCATAATCATGACCCGCGACTGTTGCAGAAGCGACTAAGGCTGTCCCGGTTGGTACAGTAGACAATACACTGACACCGGGTGCAGCCAGCTCAACCGCGCTGTTATATTGGGAAAAATCCGCATGCTGCTTGTCTTCATCAACCGCTGCCACGGAAATCACTGAACTGTAGGATGCAGGATAAGAGTTGCGACTGTTACCATCATTACCGGCAGCCGCAACACTCAAAATCCCAGAGGCTTCGGCGGCCGCAAAAGCACTATCTTCGAAACGGCTCTTAAAACTTCCACCGAGGCTCATATTGATGACTTTGGCACCGACAGCCTCGCAGTCATCCAAGGCAGCTACCAGTCCCGAGGAGTAGAATACGCCATCGCCATTAAACACTTTCACAATGTAGAGGTTGAGGTTTTTATTAGGATTAATGCCTATTACCCCACGATCATTGTTCACTGCGGCAATGGTGCCCGCGACATGGGTGCCATGATGCAGTTCGTCAGTACGCCAATCGCCAGTTTCAGAGCTACCAATACCATCGACCATATTGTCACTGAGGTCCTCATGGTAATAGTCATACCCGGAATCGATAATACATACCTTCATGTTGCCAGCCTGGCTATCACTGACTTGATCCGCTTGAACCATAGGTATTCCATAAGGCACCGTTTGAGACATCGGATAACGCTTAACATCTGGTTCGACATATTCAACGTTAGGATTATGAGATAAACCTGCGAGCGCTTGTGCGGGCAAGGTAAATGCCGCCGCATTGTGTTTTGCCAAATCTAGTTCCAGCTTAGCGCCCTGAGATTTGAGCATCGCGGCTACCGCGGGGCCTTTACCCTCTTTAAATTTTACGATGTAACGTCCATTGTCCGCCGCGAAAACACCAGAACACAGGGGTAATGCGATGACAGTAGCCAATAATTGATATAAGGCTCGCATCTCGTTCTCCTTCAGTACTCGTCGAAGATGTTAATTAACCGTTAATTATATGTGCGTATTGTTCTTTTGGTGTTATAACCGCCAATCACGAAACGCGCAAGCAATGCCGCCTAACATAGTTCCAATAGAAAAGTAAATCGCCATCCAACAGAGGAAAATTCAATTAAAATAAATTTAAAAAACTCTTTAAAATCAATATAAAATAATCAAACAAGACAAATATGCCGCTTCTGAGCTATAGTGCACCAACATTTATGAGTACATTTGGGAGTCAACTATGAGCTTTCATGTCACTGTGTCATGGGAGACCAGCCCAGCCCCGGAAGGGGAATTCGTTCGTGATCATCAGATTCAATACGGTAGTGGTCAACGTATCGAAGCCTCAGCAGCTGCCGAATACAAAGGCAATGAAACTAAAGTCAATCCAGAAGAAAGTCTGCTCGCAGCCATCTCTTCTTGTCATATGCTGACGTTTTTGACAATCGCGCATCTCAAGCGGTTACCGGTACTGACTTATTGCGATAAGCCTGTGGCAGAACTTGGCAAAAAGGAATCGGGCAAAATTGCCATCACCCATATTTTTTTGCGCCCGCAAGTCACCTTTGCTGAGGGTGCTGATGTGGATCGCGAAACACTGGAAAAAATCCACGAAAAAGCTCACGCCAACTGCTTTATTGCCAATTCATTGGCCAGCGATACCAAAGTGGAAATTGAATTTTGAGCTAAACGATAAGACAACTGTTTATTTCACAGATAACAACAAACATTGAAATCGATATACCATTAGCCCCGCTATGTAGCGGGGCTTTTTATCCCTATTCAGGCCGAACCGGAAATGCTTCTCCTTGAGGAGGCATCACACCTTTCAACGGCGGGACAGGCGCAGTCTTGAGTTTATCCTGCAGATATTCAATAGCACGTTGCAACTGGGCATCTTTGCCCTCAAAGGTTGCCCACGGCAAATTATCTACCTCAATATCCGGACTGATACCTCGGCCCTCAACAATCCAGCGACCATCCATCGCATACTGCGGGTACTCAGCCACCCGGGAAATGCCGCCATCAGTCAGTCGATTACGACCGGATAACCAGACACCTGCACCTGCGGTGCGTTTACCAATTAACGGAGCAATTCCCAGGGCTTTAATGCCAGCAGAGAATGTCTCACCATCGGAATATGTCAGTTGATCGGTCAGCACCACCAGATGCCCCCGGAAACTCTGATGCATATTCGGATTTGCGGTGCCATGCGTTGGTTGCCAAAACGCCCAGGCTTTACGCAACAACTTCTCGATGATCCAACTGTCGATATTGCCACCGCGATTGCGCCGCACATCAATAATCAACCCAGCTTTGTCATAGTTCGCATAAAACTCTCTGGCAAAGTTACTGATATCAGATGCGCCCATTGCGTACAAATGCAGGTAGCCAATGTTACCGTTGCTGGCAGTCGTGACTTTTGCCGCATTGTGATAGACCCAATCTAAATAACGCAATTGATTATCGGCAGGTAAACTCACCGGCTTAACCACCGTTTTGTGACTGTTCTGACCACGCCGAATTTCAAGCAGGACCTGCTTGTCAGCCTGGTTACGCAGCAGTGCGGTAAGGTCCGCGATAGAGTTTACTTTGCGGCCGTTAAAATGGGTGATGATGTCGCCATCTGCGACATCGACACCCGGTTGCGCCAACGGCGCCGCCTGCGCTGGAAGTTCTGGATCATTACGATAGATATGACTGACCTCAACACCGTTCACGGTTTGCATCAAGCGGGCACCTAATGCCGCCGGGTTGGGAGCATTAGGGTCATGGGCAAAATCACCACCGCGCACCTGAGAATGCAGGGCGTCCAATTCGCCCATCATCTGGGTGAAAATATCGGCTAATTCATAACGATCGGTCACGCGTTCGAGCAGTGGTTGATACTTGGATTTAGTTGCCTGCCAATCCACTCCACGCATATTTTTGTCAAAAAATGACTCACGATGCATCAACCAGGCATCATCAAACATCTGTCGCCATTCTAACTGAGGGTTGATAGCCAACTGCCAGCCAGCGACCTGCACTTTGGCGTGAACTAAATCCTGACTGAGTTTTTCCCCCGCATCGACAATCAACATCTGACCGTCGGCGGTACCTTTAAACAGAAACAGCTTTTTACCATCTTCGGACAACTGATAGCCGCGCACCTCACTGGCGAAAGTGTCGACTTTAGGTGATAGCGCATCATATTTGATAAATGCCACATTCTGCTGTTTACCATCAATACTGGATTGCTTCAGGTACAGTCCGCGATTGCTGATCTGCAATTGAGTGTAGTTACCGGAGGGTACCGGTACCTGCCACAACCGCTGAGCTAGCCCCTGCCAATCCACGTTAACCTTCACATCTGCATCTGACTTGTCATCAGCCACCTTGGCCGTGGTCAATTCATTTGGTTGCCGAAATGGGAATTGGGCATTCTTGTCGAGAGCCAGAGCAAAGATGTCTGCGCGCTTGTCAAATACTGGCCCCATATTACGGTCGCCCCAAGGTGAATTGGGAGTACTAGTAAACTCGCGGTTGGAGAGGAAATATAGCCACTGACCATCACGGCTAAACGCAGGAGAAAATGACTCATATTTGTCACTGGTCAGAATCGCAGATTTTTCATTATCCAGCTGATACAGCATCACTTGGGGTCTTGGCGTTCCAACTTCGCTGCGGGTAATGGCTAAATAACGACTGTCAGGTGACCAGACAATATCCTGATATGGCCCCAGACCTTCATTATTGGTCACGATCATCCGGTTTTGACTGTTCTTAAGATCCAACAGCCATAAATTTCCCTGATAATCATCATTGGCAAGGTAACGACCATCAGGCGACAGTACCAGACTCATGCGCATGTTGTTACCGTCTTTGGTCAGCTGTTTAGCACCTTCACTGCCGTCAGCCGGATAACGCCATATCTCCTGTTCACCGCTGGCATCGGAAATCGCATAGATCCATTTGCCATCTTTGCTCATCACCGCATTACGCAAACGGTAGCTACCATCATTTGCAAGTTGCACCAGCCGCGAGCCATCAGTCCCCGCAATCGCCACATGACTACGGGCAGTCAACACCAGTTTGTTCCCCGAGGGGGCCAGATTAAAATCTGCCACGTATTTCAGTGGATTATTCACCCAATGTTCGCGGCGTTCTGGAAAATCAGAGGCCAGATGAATGGTTAAGGTTTTATCGCTGGCAGTGGCAATGTCGAGCAGGTGGATATCGGCCCCCAACTGAAACACTATTCTGCCGTTATTCAGCGATGGGGATCGCACTTCAAAGTCTTGGTAATGTGTGAGCTGTTGCAGATCACTGCCATCACTAGCCATCGACCAGATATTGGCGTCGCCACTGGCATCTGACACAAAATACACCCGATTCTGCCAGAACATGGGGGAGCGAATAGACCCTTGGTGTTCTGCAGCCAGCCGCTGTGCTTCCTGCTTTTGGCCGAGTGAATAACGCCATAAGGTTCCGGCAGCACCGCCACGATAGACCTTGGCGTTATCCCCGGTGACCTGCAGGCCAAAACGCACAAAATAAACATACTTGCCTTGCGGATCCACCCCCCCCTGCACCGCATCGGCCAATGGAATATCGTGAGTCTTCAATGTTTCAGGCTCGACCGTTCGCAACACCCAGAAATTAGAGGGGCCTTCGGCATTATCAGTGGCATACAGAACTTCGCCAGTTTGCGTCCAACCTTGCAGTCGTACTCGGCTGTTTTCAAACGTTATCCGTTTGGCAATACCGCCTGTCATGGGGATAACGTAAACTTCCTGCGTACCATCATAATTGGCGGTAAATGCCAGCATTTTTCCATCTGGGGAGATTTTGCCGTTAAATTCTTCAGCGGGAAGACTGGTAAGGCGATTAGCCTGAGCTGCACCTAATTGTTGAGTCCAGATATCCCCTTCGGCGGTGAATACCAATGTATTGCCATGAAGATCGGGCGCGCGGTAATAACCCAGTTCAGACGTTTCTGCCGCGATTGCGCTGCCAGTTATCGCGCCAAGCGCCAGCAAACAACAGGCAACGGATTGACGAAGTTTCATGAAGGCCTCTTATCCTTGGATGCAAAATAATGTAAATCAGTCACCAACTTAACAAAGGGCGAAGAGACATTCAGCCGCTTAACTGTGAATAAGTATTAGCAAATGTGTCGGCTCGCCTGCAGATTTACCAACGCGGGCAAGCGCCGATAAGACTATAGTGCAATAGCTCTGTGCATAAAGTTTATATGTGATAGTTATCACATCAGGTGCCTTAGGTGGTCCCTAGAATATGCCGCTCATTTTTTGAGATATTGCCAGCAGGAGTCTGCACAGTGCCCAATTCGACCAACTTTCGAACCCAACTATTTTCATTGCATCTGGGCTATGCGATGCGCGAAATACTCACCCGTGAAGGCTACAATGGTCGTCATTTTTTGCAGGACCTGATGGCTGGCGTTACGGTAGGGATCATCGCCATTCCCCTGGCTATGGCACTGGCAATCGCCAGCGGGGTTCCGCCACAATATGGTCTGTATACCTCAATTGTTGGTGGTTTTATCATCGCCTTATGCGGTGGTTCTCGCTACTCCATCTCTGGACCAACGGCAGCCTTTGTAGTGCTGCTATACCCGATTGCACAGCAATACGGTTTGGCCGGTTTGTTAATGGCAACCGCGATGTCAGGCATCATTTTAATTGTTATGGCACTGTTGCGTCTTGGCAGACTGATTCAATACATTCCGCAATCAGTGACCTTAGGTTTTACCGGCGGGATCGGGATTGTTATTGCCATACTACAAATCAAAGACTTCTTGGGCTTACACATTGAAGAGATGCCGGAACACATCGGTGGCAAATTACAGGCGCTGGCATTAGCGTTACCGCAGACCCATCTGCCAAGCCTGAGCATTGCGCTGGTAACTCTGTTTGTCATGTTAGCCTGGCCCAAACTCAAACTGCCAATACCTGCGCATCTGCCCGCTATCATCGTCGGTAGCCTATTGGCGCTATTGTTTAGCCATTTTGGTTGGCAAGTTGAGACGATTGGCAGCCGCTTCCATTACCTGTTAGCCGATGGCGGTCAAGGTAATGGTATTCCACCATTCTTACCTGGATTTGAATGGCCGTGGCAACGTCCCGGACCCGATGGCACCCCATTGGGATTGAGCTGGGAAAGTATCCGCACGCTGGCACCGTCCGCCTTTGCGATTGCCATGCTCGGTGCCATTGAGTCGCTACTGTGCGCTGTCGTGTTAGACGGCATGACGGGCAAACGCCACAGTGCTAACAGCGAGCTGTTAGGCCAAGGCATCGGCAATATCATCGCCCCGCTATTTGGCGGTATTACGGCAACAGCCGCTATCGCCCGCAGCGCAGCCAACGTTCGTGCCGGTGCCTATAGTCCAGTATCGGCAATGATCCACGCCATCGTGGTGTTGCTGGGACTGGTAGTTTTAGCTGGCATTCTCTCTTATCTGCCAATGGCGGCGATGGCTGCGCTGTTAATGGTCGTGGCGTGGAATATGAGCGAAGCGCCCAAAGCGGTTCATCTGATAAAAACCGCACCACGTAGCGATATTCTGGTTTTTGTCAGTTGTTTACTGCTGACAGTATTGTTCGACATGGTGGTCGCTATCTCCTTCGGCATTATGTTAGCCGCCTTGTTATTCATGAAAGAGATTGCCGAAATGACCCGCCTGTACGACATTGCCGGCAACAAGCGTTACCTGGAACGCGCCGTACCGGATGACTGGGCCGTACTTAAGATCAATGGACCGTTGTTTTTTGCCGCCGCAGAGCGAATTTTTGCCGAGCTTGCCACAATGGCCCGGGATAAAAAGGTGATTGCCTTAAACCTGGAAGGGGTTTCCATGTTGGATGCCGGCGGCCTAGCGGCACTGAATAAATTGGTGCACAAATGTCAGTACGAAGGCACGCGCTTATTGATCAGCGATCTGCAATTTCAGCCAATTCGTACCCTGGCAAAAGCCAAAGTTCAACCGATCCCAGGGACACTGAAGTTCTATCCATCAATGACCGAGTTACTTGATGGTGAACTGCCCGCGATACCGTAACTGCGAAGCATATCGGAAAAGGCCGCTCATGCGGTCTTTTTTTCAATCTGGTGAAGCAACTGTGCGCGATGAACTGGTGGCACTGGTTGCGTTATCAGAACGGAATTTTCTGTGAGCAAAGCAGCGAATTAAACCCCATCATGCTATTATGCCGCCACATTTACCCGGCGCTTTCGCTGCGACCGGGTCTGTTTTACCCTACATCTGTCAGCAGACCGATAAATTAGAGCAAAATTTGCTGTTTTAAGGAGTTATGATGCAAGCCCTCGTTGCCGTCGTTATGGGTTCAAAAAGCGATTGGCCCACCATGGAAGCAGCCGCTGAAATCATGGATGCCCTCAAAGTGCCATATCATGTTGAAGTGGTTAGTGCTCATCGCACCCCAGACAAACTGATTTCATTCGCAGCCAGTGCTGCAGACAAAGGTTTTAAAGTCATCATTGGTGGTGCTGGTGGTGCAGCCCATTTGCCGGGGATGTTGGCGTCGAAAACTCGCTTGCCAGTACTTGGGGTCCCAGTCCAGAGTAAAGCGTTAAACGGCATGGACAGTCTGTTGTCCATCGTACAGATGCCCAAAGGTATCGCCGTAGGCACACTTGCCATCGGTACCGCTGGGGCCTTCAATGCGGGATTGTTAGCGTGTCAGATCCTGGCAACCCATGATGATGCATTGGCAACACGCCTCGAAGCCTTCCGTGAAGCTCAAACACAAGCAGTTCTGGAACATCCAGATCCGCGGGAGGAATAATGAGCACCAAAGTTTGGGTACTGGGTAATGGGCAGCTCGGTGCCATGCTGGCACACGCAGGCAAGCCTCTGGCACTAGATGTCAGACCAATTGATATCATGGTGCCGACCGATGAGAAGTTACCGTTGGCGGTAGATGACATCATTACAGCGGAACGCGAACAATGGCCAGAGTCAGCCCTCAGCCTGCAGCTTTCCACTCATGCTAATTTTATCAACGGCCCGGTATTTGGTCGTTTGGCGGATCGTTTCACACAGAAAAGCCTGCTGGATGAATTAAAAGTTGCCACTGCCCCATGGGAGCTAGTGGACGATAAAAGTGATGAAACGACACTGCACAGCCGTTACGGTGACCGCGTATTGCTTAAACGCCGCACCGGCGGTTATGACGGCCGAGGACAACACTGGCTGAAACAGGCTGAAGACAGCAAAATCCCTGCTGACTGGCGCAATCTCGCAATTGCAGAACAGGCAATCAACTTCGATGAAGAAGTGTCTTTAGTCGGGGCGCGTGGCCAGGATGGAAAATGCTATTTTTATCCGTTAACGCTGAATCTGCATCAGGATGGTATTCTGATGGCATCTATTGCACCGCTATCAAGATTAGCGCCGCTGCAAACACAAGCAGAAGAGATGCTCAGCACTATCATGCATGGTCTGAACTACGTGGGCGTGATGGCGATGGAGTGTTTCCGACTCGGTGATAAGTTGCTGGTCAATGAACTGGCGCCGCGAGTACACAACTCCGGACACTGGACTCAGGCTGGCTGCCATATTGATCAATTCCAGCTGCATTTGCGTGCACTGTGTAATTTGCCGTTACATCGGCCACAGGTCAATTTTCAATGTGTTATGGTAAATCTTATCGGTATTGATAAAGATGACCGCTGGTTAAGTCTGCCCAACGCAGAACTTTTCTGGTACAACAAAGAAGTAAGACCTGGCCGAAAAGTTGGGCACCTTAATCTGTCGGTACATAATCGGGTACATTTGGCAGACAGCATTAATCAATTGAAATTGTGGATGCCACAGCAATATCAGGCACCACTAGATTGGATTATGGCGGAGTTTTTTAACGCCTGATCGAAAGTTTTATGCAACAGGACTGCAGCATTGACACCATTTACCAGTTTCAGACCCTTGGTGAAAACCGGCTTCCTCTGGTGGTTGCTGGTGGTGTCTTTGCTGCTTATTTCGTTACTGTTCTGGGCTTTCAGTGGCGGTCAGCAGGTACCTTGGTTGTTACTGATCGGGGTCTGTACTATTTTCATCCTTGCCAGCACCTTGGGGTATTTTCTCTACCAGGGACAAATGAATCGCCTGCAGCAGCAGTTGCAACAATTGCAGGAGTTGGGCGACGCTACCAGTGAATTACTGGCGTTACCGGCAAAGTGCGAATCTGAATCGAGTTTTCTGAATGCCTTTTTAAGTAAGGCGGTAGCACTGGTAGAAGGTGCAGAGATGGGGTCCGTGATTGTAATCCAAGGGCCCGATCGTAAACTGCATTTTGCTGCTGCTTACGGCCAAGAACTTAAACAGTTACAACAACTTAATATGCTGTTACCGCAGACATTCCAATATCGGCTGACGGGGGGTCGCTGTGATCGCGTCATTATCATTAATGATACCGACAATACAGATGATCAAATTGCCAGGCAGCTGTTTGGTGGCCAATTGATCCGTGCGACACTCTCCAGCCCGATATATGTTGAAGGAAAACTTTACGGGTTGCTCAATCTCGACAGTACAGAGCCAGATTGTTTTAATGACTATGATTCAACGGTCATTGATATTCTCTCCAAAGAGGCGGCCAATGCCATCGCCTTATATCAGAAATCCCAGCAAATTCATCAGCTCAGCTGTTACGACCAGCTCACCGGGCTCGCAAATCGCAGTTATTTCGATCAGCAAGCGTCACAGTGGCCATTGCGCCAGCAGTTACAAAGCTACCTGCTCCTACTGGATATCGATGAGTTAAAACGGATTAACGAAGAACAAGCTCATGATCATGGTGACGAAGTGTTGCGGCAACTGGCGAATATATTGCGGCAGCAGTGGCCAGCCAAAGCACTGATGTGTCGTTTAAACGGCGACAAATTCGCGATACTTTCCTATGGCGAACCCGCGCAATTATCAGAATGGCTGCAACAGATCCGCAACGATTATGCTATGCAGCAACCGGGAATTAATTTTAGTTATGCCACAGTGCCATTCAACGGTAACGTGGCGGAAAGCATTGATTTAGCGGCCAGAGTGATAGACAAACACCGTCAATAAGCCCACCTCTTAACCGAAAAATAACCGCCACAGCCAAGAGGAATCCAACTCATCTTTGCACCCGCGGTACTGGATGGCGTAACGTTTGGCTCGCGCTTCAACTTTATCGGATACCTTGATTAACCAGCGTTTGCTGCGATAGCTTCCGCGCTTAAAACCACCCCAACCTTCGTGGTAATTGAGGTAAAGATTCTTGGCATCCCACTTTGAAACGCCATTGATTTTATGGGTTTTAGAAATAAACCATCCCATAAAATCCATCGCATCATCAAAGTCACTGCGACTGGACCAGCTGTTGCCTGTTTCGCGGACATAGTCGTCCCAGGTCATGGTTTTGGCTTGAGCATAGCCATAGGCGTCACTGGCACGGCCAATCGGAATAAACCCCAGAAAATACTCCATCGGTGGTGCGGCATCGTGTTTGAATGAGCTTTCCTGATACATCATTGCCAACGGTACATGCACAGGTACGCCCCATTTGTCACGGGCATCCACTGCGGCATCGTACCAGGAGCGATGTTCGTTAAAGATGGAGCAGATGTTGTCCGGCTCTTTAGGCGGTGACGCCGCACATCCAGACAATAAAACGACAGCCAACGCCAAAGGCGCGGCCCGCAGGAAAGAAAAACATGTGTTACGGTCACAAACCACGAGCATTACCCATTGTTTTGGGAAGTACTTAGGCTACGTCCCAGATAACATCAATGCTAGTTTCACCTGAATTATCAGCGAATTGCAACCATGAAAATCAATTATCAGTTGGCAGTTCGCATTCTGCACTTTCTTGTGAACGGATCTGCGGCTGCCAGTAACCGGTATCATCCCCACTGTACTGGCGATCGGTATTAAATTTTGCCGCCAATTGATAACGCTGCCCGGCTTGCACCTTAACGTTGATATCTTTGGGGACTCTGGCCGCCAAGCGCACTTTCAGCTCAGGGGCATCAATCAGCTCCGAGACACGAAAAGTATGCATGCCTGGTGATAACTGGTAATTCGGTTTCGATATCACCGGCTTGCCATCAACATGCGTCACTACCAACCGGTAAAATTCCTGCGCGGGGACTGGCTCAGCATAAGTCGAAACGATGCCACAGGCTGTGGCATCATCAGGTGACGAGGCGCATCCACTCAGAAACGGCATGGATAACGCCCATATTAACGGCCAAAATTTCACGTAAACTGCACATCCTTCGCTGTTGTGGTATTGAAATACTGCGCCAGGAAATCATCGAAATTCAATGTATCTTCCTGCTCCTGCTGTTGCTGCTTAGCGATTGAAGCGGCAGCTTCCGCCTCAAATGAAGCAATAGACGCGGTCGATAGGGGATAATCAAGCAATTGCTGGCGATACTGTTCAGCCAGGGCTTTCACCCAAGCGCCATGTGATTGACCACTTTCAGTCAACCGCGACAACACCCGCCCAGAAAGGGTCTTGTTAGGATCTTCCACCGCTTGCTGCCAGAATGCCAGGGCTTCACGGTATTGGTGAGTGTCATTACCATCGAGCAGCTCTGCTAACATTGACAGCTTGGCAAACAGCGCCTGTAACCACTGATGTCTGGAAATTGCCTTTCCATCACGTTGCAACATTAAATCGGGTTTACGGCCTTCGAGCACAACGGCCTTGAGGTTGGCGGCGACTTCTTTCTCGCCGGCATCATCAGTTACGGGGGACGGTGATAACAGGCAGTACAACAAAAACAGGTCCAATAGCCGCAATTGCGATGCTTCAACGCCAACCGGACTGAAAGGATTGACATCGAGTGCTCGGACTTCAATATATTCAACACCCGCACGCGCTAATGCTTCAGAAGGCTTTTCTCCGTCATGCGCTACCCGTTTCGCACGGATAGGTGCATAAAATTCGTTTTCGATCTGCAAAATATTGGCGTTAAGCTGACGATATTCGCCATCAACTTTGACACCAATATTGGCAAATTTCTGTGAGGGCATTTTAATAGCTGCACGGATGCCATCCAGATACTCAGTTAACGAGTTATAACTGATGGAGAGCTTTTCCTGTTCTTTATTGGTATAGCCCAAATCACTCATGCGCAACGATGTAGCATAGGGTAAGAACAGCGTTCCCTGCCCCATTTTTTCAAATGCCAATTCGGTTTGCTGTCCCTTAATAAAAGAGCCACACAATGCCGGGGAGGCACCAAACAGATAGGGCAAAACCCAAACTAAACGGCGGTAATTTCGGATCAATCCAAAATAGCGTTCTGATTTAAAATCACACAGAGTCAAATGTTTATCACTCTGTTCATATAACAACTGCCACAGCTCATCAGACACTGAAAAGTTAAAATGCACCCCTGCAATAATCTGCATCAGCGCACCATAACGATAGGTCAATCCTTTACGGTAAAGGCGCTTCATTTTGCCGTTATTCGAGGTGCCATAATAAGCAATGGGTATGTTTCGCTCATCCCCCACATAACAAGGCATACTCACGGGCCACAACTTCTGGCCATTGAGGTGACGTAACGCAAATGCATGCGTTTCTGTCAGGCCTTTAAGCATTTCATCAATATCACCGCAAACCGGAGTAATAAATTCCAGCAAGGCTTCACTGTAATCGGTGGTAATGCGGGAATTGGTCAGGGCGGCGCCCAATGCGGCTGGATGAGGATCCATCGCAAGCTGATTATCAGCATCGATCCGCAACGTTTCCCGTTCGATCCCTCGCTGCATCCCCAACAGGGCTGCGCGGCCTTCAGCATTGGAGAGCTGTGCTAATGTTTCGCTAAATGGCTTCAAATTGATTATCTCTTTTCCGGCGACTGCATAAATTCCATTACAGTCGAGACACCCGAGTCCCCAGAGAATCGTGCTCTGGTCGCGACGGACATTCCGGTGCTGCTTGTAAGATGCTGCCCAACATAAGGCCTAAGAGGGCTGTCAGGCAAGTGCAATTTATTCGGACACAGAGCGATGACAGTTACTAACCATCACCGCTCTGTTAATTATCTGACCACCTTTTGGGGGTGATCTTCTAGATATGGGGGTTGAAATTCGGTATTACAAGGGCAGGTTTACTACCTTATAACCTAACGCTTGCAACCCCGCCTCAATTTTAGACTTATCCCCCACCACCAACATCTGCATTGATGCAGGATCCAGCCACTGTTTAGCCAGTTGGTTCAGCTGTTCTATGCTTATCTGTGCAATAATTTTATCCTGCTCTGCGGTAAAATCATGCGGCAACTGGTATTTCTGGATCATGCGGATAAAACCAGCTTTCTGATAGGGCGTTTCATAATCCAGAGCTTTCCCTTGGCTGATGGATGCCCGCATAAATGCTTGCTCATCAGGCGTCATACCATTCGCGTAGTAATGACTGATTTCTTTCATAAATTCCGCCAGCGCCTTATCGGTGACATCCGTTCTCACGCTGGCGGTGGCTTCGAAATACCCCAGCTCACTGCCGCCGGCAAAGAAGCTACGAGCGCCATAGGTGTAACCTTTATCCTCACGAAGATTCAGATTGATACGGCTGTTAAAGGCGCCACCGAGCGGGTAATTCATCAGATAGGTTTTAAAGAAATCACCAGTGGCATCATAGGGTAAAGCCCTTTTACCAATGCTGATCACGGATTGTGCGGCCCCGGGTTTATCAATCAGGAAAACCACACCTGGATGACTTTCCGGTAATGAGCCTGCTGCAGGTAATGACATGGCCGTCCCTTGCCACGCAGTCAAAGGCTGCAGTTTTGCCAGCAATTGTGCTTCAGGCAAATCGGTGACAGTAACCATCTGGGCATTACCTGCACGATATTGCTCGGCATAAAAGGCCTTAACATCAGCTAACGTGATACCGGCAACGGTTTGCAACGTGCCGCCGCTACTGATTCCGAGACTGTTGTCACTACCAAATAACAGTTTGGAGAACCCTTCATTGGCCAGATAGTTAGGATCCGATGCCATATGCTGCAGTGTCTGTAACGTTTGCTGTTTGACACGGTTGAAGTCCGTGTCTTTGAACCCTGGTTCTAGCAAACGTTCTTTGACAATGGCTATCGTCTTATCCAGATTTTCTGTCAGTGATGTCACGCGGATCACGCTCTGGTAGTCGCTGGCACTGAAGCTGACACTTGATCCCAGTAATTCCAGGGCCTGGGCCAGATCTTCACTACTACGTTTCGCACTGGATTCATTAAGCATATCGGCAGTGAGTGCGGCCAGTCCGGATTTATTCAAAGGCTCCAGACGATGACCACCATTCAGGTACACGATCAGTTCGGTGGTTGGAGTTTCAGTGCTTTGCGTTCCCATGATTGCGATGTGATCCGTCAACTTCGCATCCCAAAGTTCAGGAACCTTCAGCACTGGGGCTTTGGCCGCTAGCGGCATGACATTGCGATCAAAGCTGCTGTGCTCCGGTAGCGCGGCGGCGGACAAGCCCATCACAGCCTTATCGGCAATAGCGGGCTTGGTCGGGGTAAAATTATCTGCGGCTGCGACTAAGGCTTCGCCGCCCTTAGGGACCACACTGATGACAACGGAGGGTTTACCTCTGACGTATTCACGGAACACGCGCATAACATCATCTTTAGTTACGGCATCATAACGCGCCAGATCGTTGCCAATCTGATTGGGATTACCGGTAAAGGTCTGGTTTGCAGCTAATGAAGAAACTTTGCCAGAAACACTTTGCAACGAGAAAATAGAGTGCGCCCGAAACTGAATTTTTACCTTCTGCAAATCCTCATCTGTCACACCCCGGGTCTCAAATTCATCGATAGATTGACGGATCAGCTTTTCGATGGGAGCCAGGGCGCTGCCTTTAGCTGGATTCGCCAGTGCGTAAACTGTCAGTTTGCAAGATAATTCCTGACAAGGATGACTGGCGCCAGCCTGTACGGCATAACCATCTTTCACCAGGTTTTTATAGAGGATCGATGTCTTGCCACCGCCTAAAATATTGGCCAGTAAATCTAGCGGAGCCTCATCTTTATGGCGGGCGTATACCGTTGGGAAACCGATCTGGATCAGCGGCAAATGGATATTATCTTCCATCGACACGTAACGGGTCTTGTCCAAAGTGACCAAGGGTTTAGCTAACGGTGTAACGTCTGGTCCGCGAGGAATGTCACTGAAGTACTTATTGACCCATGTAAGTGTTTGATTAACGTCGATATCGCCGCCAATGGTTAAGGTCGCGTTGTTAGGGCCATACCAACGACGGAAAAAGTCTTTTACATCCTGAGCAGTGGTACGATCTAAATCTTCGGGCCAGCCAATCACTGGCCAACTGTAAGGATGTCCCACCGGATAAAAGGCCTGCTCAAACCGTTCATTCATCCGCCCATAAGGGCGATTATCTATTCGCTGTGCTCGCTCGTTTTTTACGGTAGCGCGCTGAACCTCAAATTTTTGCTCCGTCAATGCAGGAAGCAAATACCCCATACGATCGGATTCGAGCCACAGCATTTTTTCCAATTGATTGCTGGGAACAGTTTCAAAATAGTTAGTACGATCACTATTGGTCGTACCATTCAGTTCACCACCCGCTTCAGTGACCACTTTAAAATGCTGCTCATCGGCGACGTGCTCAGAACCTTGAAACATCATGTGTTCAAACAGATGGGCAAATCCGGTTCTTCCCGGCAGTTCACGGTCTGAACCGACATGATAAGTTATATCAACTTTGACCAGTGGATCAGAATGATCCTCATGTAACAATACCGTCAATCCATTCGCTAAGCGATATTTCCGATAGGGAATACCGATTTCCCCAGCTTTTGGCGTGTAGGTTTCTACCAATGTCACGCCAGCTGGCAGTTGAGCTGCAGCAGTAGCCCCGGCCTGTTGCGGCAACTGCACTGCGGCGCATCCTGCTAATGCCGCAGATACTGCTGCTACCAATAACCATCGTGTCATCTGTTACTCCTTAACATTTCATTGAACCCGTCTGGATTATAAATGGTTAATTTACACCTTTGTTAAGACTAACCGGTGTCGGTGATAAAGCTTAAGGCTGTAATTTGTAAACGGAAGTTTCGCCCGATTAACTGCACTGCTGGAGGTTGAGAGCAGAACGGCTTAACCGCGCTAAAACACTGATTCATCGCTAAAACAAAGCGGCGAAAAGTTACCCCAACGAAATAGTCGCAACCGTTATGGTTAACATCAATTTAAACTTTAAAACAATTAAGACAAATTTTATTATGACTATAAGCTATAAGAAAAGGTTTTATCTGGGGCTAATAGCAAAGGATTACAATTCCTATTCGCGACTATGACTCAATATTACTTCCTCATGGCCGACACCATAATCACAACAGGTCGATAACGACCAATAAACCCTGGATTTCACATGATTTGGCAAACTTATCAACGTATTCCATTTTGGCAAAAAGTTATCACCGGCTTTGTCCTGGGCGCACTGTTAGGTGTGATCCTTGGCGATAAGGCCACAATATTAAAACCACTAGGTGATCTGTTCATTAAAGCCATCACCATGCTGGTCGCACCTCTAGTATTTTGTGCCATCGTTTCCAGTATCACTGCATTAGGCAGCGAAGTTGGGCTTAAACGCCTGAGTGCCAAAACCCTGGGCATGTTTATGCTCACCGGCACAATTGCCTCCCTTATCGGTTTGGCCGTAGGTAGTGTTATCGATATGGGGGGCACCATGAATCTGGCGGCTACTGAGGTGCGCGAACGCAATGTGCCAGGCTTCGCACAAGTGTTACTGGATATGATCCCGCTGAATCCATTCCAGTCGCTTGCGCAAGGTAAGGTCTTACAGATTATAGTGTTTGCAGCATTGGTCGGAATTTCCATCAATATGGTGGGCGAAAAAGCAAAACCACTCAAAGACGCCATCCACTCCGGTGCTGAGGTGATGTTCCAACTGACACGGCTGGTACTTAAATTAACTCCAATTGGTGTCTTTGGGTTGATGGCCTGGGTAGTCGGTAAATATGGTCTTTCAACGCTAGCGCCTTTAGCTAAATTTATCTTGGCGATTTATATCGCCGCACTGCTACACATCATTTGTGTCTATGGCGGCTTAGTGAAATTTGCTGCAGGCCTCAGCCCCTTGCAATTCTTCCGTAAAGCAATGCCTGCCCAGCTGGTTGCTTTCAGCACCGCATCCAGCTATGGCACTTTGCCTGTCACTACGCGTTGCACGCAGTCGATGGGCGTATCGGAACGTTACAGCGCCTTTGTACTACCGCTTGGTGCCACCATGAATATGGATGGCTGTGGCGGCATCTACCCGGCCATTGCCTCTATTTTTATCGCTCAGATTTATGGCATTCCATTGGATATGACGGATTATATGCTGATTGCCATTACCGCTACGGTCGCGTCCGTAGGTACTGCCGGCGTTCCAGGCAGTGCTATGGTGATGTTAACCGTAACATTAGGTGTGATCGGTCTACCACTGGAAGGGATAGGATTTATCGCTGCAATAGACAGGGTAATAGATATGATCCGCACTTGTACCAATATCACTGGTGACATGATGACGGCTGTTGTGGTCGGCAAGTCAGAAAATGAGTTTGACCAAGCGCAGTTTTACCGCGCCGAGAATCAAGCAGAAGCCGCCTAACAAGGCTAGGTAACATACTATTAAGGCCGCGTTATAGCGGCCTTTTGCTTATCTGAAATAACCACTGCTATCATAATGCCAAGCAATTGAAAGGAACCTTTGTCTATGGGGCGTTTTCTTTTTTTACCGCTCATTTTATGTTTATTGTGGCTGGCATTTTTACGCTACAACGGCATTCCGATATCTCAGGGAGCCCGAGGCTTTGTATGGATCATTGGGGTTAGTGCTATCATCATCTGCATGCTTGCATTAGCCATCTGGCTAACCGCTTAGCTTGTAAACAATACCGCCGTTTTGACTCTTAGATGATGTTAACTGGCAGGAGTATGAATGGCGGACTGAAAATGGCTAAACGGCGAACGACATCCACGCTAAAGCGTTCTGAATGACCGCCGGATGCTCATCCTAGATCGGGAGGCTGCCGGCATCCGACAGAAGTCAGAAGGGAATTCCCCGCTGATATTATGGCTGGCCGTATCCGAGGGCTGCTATATGGCAGAGCAGATAGGGAAATTTCCACTGCAAACATTACCCATATCTGCCGGCTACCCCGCATGACCGCTGCTATTACTATTCCAGCGAAATGCAGTAACATGAGTTTGACCTTGACTAGTAAGGGAAATGTCATCGCCATGCTAACTCAGTTACTGGCTATCCACCCAACGGAATCAGTGACGCATGATGGGATGATGCGCAAGAGCTCGCTCGGCTATGAATCCGCCGGAGACATACACACCTGACCCTATGGAAAAACGATTTAACAAACAGTCGGGAAATAGTGGACACTACAGTCCAGTGCCACTCAAGGAATAAAATGGCGGAGAAGGAGGGATTCGAACCCTCGATGGGAGATAAAGCCCATACTCCCTTAGCAGGGGAGCGCCTTCGGCCACTCGGCCACCTCTCCGCAAATTGGTGCGCATGGAAGGAGTCGAACCTCCGACCACCTGGTTCGTAGCCAGGTACTCTATCCAGCTGAGCTACATGCGC